>PNOB01000108.1 GCA_013824585.1 Desulfobacterium sp.
CTTGAAGTTCCGGAAGATTATTATACAACCAACGAAAATTTTCTGGGAATGAGTCTCGCATCCCGGAAAGAAGGAGAGAAAAGCGCTGCAGTTGGCCCCCCCGGATATAATTATGTCGGAGACAATCGATATGGAAAATGGAATACGGATCATAACGGGAACTCTTTCTGGGAATGGTATGGAAAATATGCCCTGTTTTCGAGCCTGTTTGGCGGCTGGTATCGTCCTATCTATATGAACGATTTCAATACCTACAGTCAGAACCGGAGTCAGAACAGGCCCTATTTCGGCAGAAACAACGAGTTTGGTTCTTCCGGATCGATTGTAAAACAGACAAAGCCCAGCTTTTATGAACGGCACATGTTCAAACAGCAATCCAGAAGCTCATTATTTGCGAATAAAGTGGCCAGTCGGATAGGTCGCACAAAAACAGGCTTTCGGAGCCGGTCAGGCGGATTTGGAAAATAAATATGAAGATTGATCACTTTATAACAGCCATCATTCTCTTAGTAGTTTTTTATGTTCTTTTTTATATTGGCAAGCGATTCCATGATTTGCTTCATCGAGAATACGACCTGACCGAGGAATTGGTGGAAAAAGACAATCCTGCTATTGCGCTTGCGGTCGTCGGGTACTATTTGGGAATGGTGTTTGCGATCGGGGGAACCCTTGTGGGGCCATCTACAGGGATTGTGGATGATATCCTGGATTTATGCATTTACGGTGCATTGAGTATTGTTCTGCTCAATATCTCATGGTTTATCTGTGATAAGATCATGCTGTATCGGTTTAAAATAGTCGATGAACTGATCCGGGACCGGAATCAGGGAACCGGTGTTGTTTCCTGCGGGGTCAGCATTGCATCCGGTATTATCATTTTCGGATCGGTTTCCGGAGAGGGTGGCACGATCTGGACAGCCACAGGATTCTGGGCTTTGGGGCAGATTATATTGATACTGGCGGTATTCCTGTATACCTGGATCACGCCATATAACGTGCATGATGAAATTGAAAAGGATAATGTGGCTGCCGGTGTGAGTCTGGCAGGAGCCATCGTTGCTATGGGAATTATTATTGGAATGTCTGCTGAGGGTAATTTTGAATCCTGGTCTGAAGCTCTGCCGGATTTTTTTCTGGTTTCATTCATGGGGTTGCTGCTTCTTCCTGTTGTACGGTATCTCACAGACAAGGTTCTGCTTCCGACAGTCACACTGGCGGATGAAATCGCCAATCAGGAAACACCAAACCTAGGTGCAGCCTATATTGAAGCATTCTCATATATTGCTGCATCCCTTGTCATTAGCTGGTGTGTATAAGCCTATCAGCAAAAGTTTTGCATTAAAAGCAGCCCTTTTTGCAACGGGATGTGCTGGTATTGTTGCTGAATTTGTTCTTTCCACCCTTGCCACCTATTTGGTTGGAAATGCGATTTTTCAGTGGACGATTGTGATGTCCCTGATGCTGTTTGCCATGGGGATCGGCAGCCGTTTCAGCCGTATCTTTCAAAAAAATCTTCTGGATGTTTTTATTTTCGTTGAGTTTCTGCTTTCACTGATCTGTGCCATGGCTGCGGAGTTTGCTTATGGGCTTGCTGCTTTTACGGAACACATCAGCCTGTTGATCTACTTTCAGGCCTTGGTGATTGGTTGTCTGATCGGGATTGAGATCCCTCTGGTTACCCGGCTGAATGAGGAATATGAAGAACTCCGGATCAATATTTCCGGAGTCATGGAAAAAGATTATTATGGGGCCTTGCTGGGCGGACTTTTATTTGCATTTCTGGCATTGCCGTATCTTGGATTGACCTATACACCGATTATTCTGGGCAGTGTCAATTTTCTGGTAGCATCCTTTCTTTTATGGCGATTTTTTTCTCTGCTCTGCTATAAAAAAAAATTAATTACGATGTTTTCATTCTCCCTGGTTTTTCTGGTTCTGTTATCGTTTTTTGCATTACCGATCATTCAATATGGTGAGCAGAAGAAGTATAAGGACAAGGTGATTTATTCCCTCCAGACCCCTTATCAGAAAATCGTCATGACCCAATGGAAAGAGTATTACTGGCTGTATATAAACGGTCAGGAACAGTTTTCAACCTATGATGAAGAAAAATATCATGAACCCCTTGTTCATCCGGCAATGAAAATTTCGCATGACCCAGCGAAGGTACTGGTTCTGGGAGGTGGTGACGGAGTTGGATTGCGCGAAATACTGAAGTATCCGTCTGTCCGGGAAGTGACGCTGGTTGATATGGACCCGGCCATGACAACACTTGGGAAAAAGCATCCGATCCTGATGGATATCAATGACAACTCAATGAATGAGAAGCGGGTGACCATTTTCAATGATGACGCAGCCAGGTTTTTGAAAAAGGATATCCATCTCTATGGCGTGATCATTATTGATTTGCCGGACCCGGATACCGTGGATTTAATGCATGTGTACTCGGATACGTTTTATCAGACAGTGAACAGGCATCTCATCAGGGGCGGTGTGATGGTAACACAGGCGACCAGCCCTTATTTTTCCCGTAAAGCTTTTCTCTGTATAGCCAAAACGATCAGAGAAGCGGGATTTTCCATTCTGCCGTATCATAATCAGATCCCCACAATGGGAGAGTGGGGATGGGTGCTTGGTGTAAAAGCGGAAGACATCGATGAGGTCAGATTAAAACAGATCGCATCCCAGATCGGATTTCAGGATATTCCGACCCGTTTCCTCAATCAGGATGGAATGATATCCATGATTCATTTCGGGAAAGGCATTTTTGACACAGGCGAGATGAAGGAAATCCAGCAGAACGATGAACTGAACCCTATTCTATATCGATATTATCTCTCAGGATCCTGGGGCATGTATTGAACAACGGTACATCCGTTTTTCAGAAAAAGATCAATCCAGTTTTCACTTTACAGGAGGGACCCGTATGCAAAAATTCAATCCAGAAGTCGCCATGTGGCGTGTCCGGAGGGAATTCGGTGAGCATGGAGGTGTGACACCTTCCATCTCACGTTCATCCACCTTTACAGTAATGGATCCCGGCATAATGCCTGAAATCTTTCATGGGCTTCGAGGGCCTGAAAAGGGCGGCTGTTTTTTATACAGTCGCCATTTTAACCCCACCACTCACGTGTTGGCAAGGTATCTTGCTGCAATGGAAGACACGGAGTTTGCTGTCTGCACAGCCAGCGGGATGTCTGCCATTGCCTGCACTCTGCTTCAGATTTGTCGATCCGGAAACCATATTGTGTCAAGCAACACGGTTTATGGCGGTACCCATGCCCTACTTGGAGAACTGATGCCGGAAATGGGTATTACAACGACATTTGTTGATCCTGCTGATATCAGTGCTTTTGAGAAGGCTATTACACCGGCTACGAGGGTGATCTATACCGAAGCTGTCGGAAATCCGACATTGAAGATCGCAGATATCCGAGCTTTATCCAAACTTGCCCATCAACATAAACTGGTTCTGGTGGTCGATAACACTTTTACACCCATGATCATTTCACCAGCCAGACTTGGTGCGGATATTGTGGTACACTCCATCACCAAATTTATCAATGGTGCTAGCGATTTGATTGCAGGTGCAATATGTGCTTCAAAAGATTTTATTTATAAACTCATGGATTTAAATAACGGAAGGGTGATGTTGCTTGGTCCCACGATGGATCCACGGATCGCATTTGATATTATTCAGCGATTGCCCCATCTGCCGATCCGAATGCGGGAGCACAGTACACGGACAATGGCAATTGCTCGTCATTTAGAGAATTTGGGAGTGCCTGTTTCTTATCCCGGACTTCTGTCTCATCCGCAACATGACCTGATCCAGTCGATGTTCAACGAAGGCTATGGCTTCGGAGGTGTTCTGACGATTGACTGTAAGAAGAAAGAAAAGGCTGAAAAGCTGATGGCTTTTTTGCAAAACAGGGAGCGATTCGGTTTGATCGCTGTTTCATTGGGTTATTATGATACACTGATGAGTTGTTCAGGATCATCAACATCATCGGAGATTGCACCTGAAGATCAGGATAAAATTGGTATTTCTCCTGGATTGCTTCGAATTTCCATTGGCTATACCGGCAGCCTGGAAGACAGGATTCAACAAATCGAAATGGCGGTAAAAACGGTTGATATCATTTAACAGTTCAAGGGAAAGAGTAGAAAAGAATATTGACATGGGCTAAGATAGAGTGTTAATAACAAAATTTTATTTAGGGAAGATAATATTGTTCCTTGCTCCTGCTATTTTTTGAGGGGCTTTACAGCCAAAAGGAGGTTTTATGAGAAGGTATGAAACGATTTTTATTTCCGATCCGGATTTGTCCGAGGATGATCGGAAACAGCTTTTTGAAAAGACAAAGGATTTGATCAAAAATCACAAGGGGTTTCTTGTGCTGTTTGATGATTGGGGCATAAAAAAACTTGCTTATGAAATTAAGAAAAAAGGTCGCGGCTATTATGTGAGGCTTGATTACTGCAGTGAAGGTAGCTTGGTAGCTGAATTGGAAAGATCATTCCGGATTGATGACCGGGTCACGAAATTCATGACCATCGTTCTTGACAACGATGCTGACCCTGAAAAAGTCAAGCAGGAGATCGCCAAGGAGGCTGAGGCAAAAGCAGCAGCAAAAGCTGCACGGTTGGAAACTGCAGGAAATGATTCAGGTGATATTGAAAGTGAAGAAACAGAAACTGAATTTATAACAGAGGAGTAGATCAATGGCCGAACCAAAATTTCGAAAGAAAAAAAATTTTTTCCATCGACGAAAAGTATGTAGATTTTGTGCAGATAGCACTTTAAGTATTGACTATAAAGATTCACGAACACTAAGATATTTTATTACTGAGCGTGGGAAAATTATTCCAAGACGTATTTCCGGCACTTGTGCAAAACACCAGCGAACACTGACTGTTGCAATCAAACAGGCACGAACGATTGCCATGTTGCCCTATGTTGGTACACTGGATATGTAGGTTTTTATGAAACATTACGTTGTACAAGGAGAATGAGGATTGTGCCTCAGATTGAGAACGGCAAAGCAGCAAGGACAATTATTTTCGGCATACTTGTAACAGGTATTGCTGTTATTGCCTCGGATGTTTTGCCGTTTATCTGTTTTCTTGCGCTTCCGCAGGCAGGTTTATTTACCCGGGTCAGGTTTGGCAAACACTCCGTTACCATATGCGTGGCGACAATCATTCTCATTGCGATATTATCAAGCGGAATCCTGATCGATACCTTTTTTCTGTCGGGCTTGTTCCTTTTGGGTTTTGCGATGGGAGAGTGTTTCAACCGGAAGCTTCCGGTTGAAGTAACGGTTATCTTTCCCTTATTCGTGGCGCTGACAGCGTATTTATTTGGATTGTATTTTTACAGCAACCAGTTGAATCTGGGGATGCTTGCTTTTGTAAACGAGCAAGTGCAGAAGAACCTTGAGCTGACTCTGAAATTGTATGAAAGCATGGGCGTGTCCATGGAAAACATCAAGATGTTTTCAGACAATTTTGATCGTATCCAGCATGATCTGGTGCGATTGATTCCGGCCATTGTCATTTCGCTCACGCTGATCATGGTATGGCTGAATCTGCTTCTTTCAAAATCATTGGAGGTTCGCAGCCGGTTGAGCTTTTATCATTTCGGATCTCTGAATCAATGGAAAGCACCGGAAATCCTGGTCTGGTTTGTTATCGGATGCGGAATCTTGCTCATTCTCTCCGGTAGTGGCTTGCGGTTACTCAGTATAAGCGGCATACTGGTTTTGATGACCATTTATTTTTTTCAAGGTATTGCCATTGTGTCCTTTTACTTTGAGAAAAAACGTTTTCCACGATTTTTAAAAATTTTTATGTACAGCATCATCGCTGTTCAACAAATTCTTCTCTTTTTTATTATCGGACTCGGTTTTTTTGATATGTGGATGAATTTCAGAAAGCTTGAACAGAAGGAGACAAACTGAGTTCTAAAAATAATGATTAAAGACTCGTTTTACATTAAAACGATTATTATGATGCGGAGGGTATTATGAATGTTATATTAAAAGAAACGATAGAATCATTGGGAATTATCGGTTCAATGGTGAACGTGGCAGATGGCTATGCCCGAAACTATCTTCTCCCTCAGGGGAAAGCAGTTATTGATTCACCTCAAAATCGAAAGGTTATTGAACAGGCAAGAACAAAATTCGAGCTTCAGATTGCAATGGAAAAAGCACATGCAGAAGAGATGGCAAAAAGGCTTGAAGGCGTTATCTGTACAATTTCCGCCAAGGTTGCGGAAGAAGACAGATTATATGGATCAATCACTATCCATGATATCATTGAAGCGCTGGAAGCCAAGGATATAAAGATTGAAAAAAGAATGTTGTTGTTACCGGAACCAATTAAAGCAATTGGTGTTTATAAAGTTCCAATCCGTGTCTACAAAGACGTGGAACCGGAGATTACAGTCGAGGTCGTTCCTGAATAAAAAAATAGCTTGAACCAAATCGATATTAATGATTAATGGAGGGGAGGGAAAATGAAATTTTTTCTTTCCCCTTTTTTTTCGTAAGATATTCAATCCACTTCCTTTCATGGGGATTTACATAAAAAAAACAAGTTCTCCCACAATCCAGGTGGAGGATGACTCAAGGTTCTGAACTGAAATATGGCTGAAAAAAAAATACAAATCGTCAAGGACCCATCGCTGCAAAAACTTCCGCCTCAGAATATTGAAGCGGAAGAATCGATCTTAAGTGCAATTCTGATTGACAGCAATTCACTTATCGATATTGTCGAAATTTTGTCTCCGGAGGATTTTTATCGAACAGCTCACCAGAAAATTTTTTCATCCATCACGGAATTATTCTCAAAAAGTGAGCCTGTGGATATTGTTACGGTCTCAAACCATTTAAAGGAAAAGGGCCGTCTCGAAGATGTGGGGGGAGTCAGTTATATCGCAAAACTGATTGATACGGTTCCTCTTGCTGTCAATACAGAACATTATGCCAGGATCATCCGTGATAAATCTTCTTTACGGAGGTTGATTGAAAAAGCAAATCTCATTGTAACCCGTTGTTTCGATGACAGGGGAGAGGTGGATGAGGTTATCAATTTTGCTGAGAAATCGATTTTTGAAATTTCCGAAAACAAGATAAAAAAATCATTTTTTCATGTACGTGATCTGATTAACGGGAATATTGATGCGCTTGAAGAACGTCAGGGAAGCGGATTAAGGCTGACCGGCATACCCACCGGTTACACGAGGCTTGATCATCTGACTTCAGGCCTTCAAGGTTCTGATCTGATTATTATAGCAGCAAGGCCGGCTATGGGAAAGACCTCCTTTGCCCTGAATCTGGCAAGGAATGCTGCTGTTGACGCAAATGTTCCGGTGGCTATTTTTTCTCTTGAAATGTCAAAGGAGCAATTGTCCATGCGTCTCCTGACTTCAGAAGCCCGCATTGATTCAGCAAGACTTCGTGGAGGATTTTTCAACGAAGACGACTGGGAACGTTTGACAAACGCAGCTGGAGTTCTCGAGCAGGCTCCGATCTTCATTGATGATTCTGCCGATGTAACTCCGATGGACATTCGAGCCAAGTGCCGTCGCTTAAAAGCGGATAAAGGTCTGGGATTGGTGATCATAGACTATCTTCAGCTCATGAGAGGCAGTTCGTCAAACGAGCGACGCGACCTTGAAGTATCTGAGATTTCCCGCTCATTGAAAATTCTGGCCAAAGAACTGAATGTCCCTGTAATCGCTCTCTCACAATTGAATCGAATGCTTGAACAAAGAAGCGACAAGAGACCCATGCTTTCAGATTTACGGGAATCCGGATCTCTTGAGCAGGATGCAGATATAGTCGCCTTTATTTATCGTGATGAGGTTTACAACCAGGATGAAAACAACCCCAACAGGGGGAAGGCAGAAATAATAATCGGAAAGCAGAGAAACGGACCTGTTGGTTTTGCACATCTGGCATTTCTAAAGTCATATACCCGGTTTGAAGATCTCGCACATGATGGTTATCTTGAATGAAAAAAATTTTTGGGAACACCGGTGGGCTTAAAGCCAATCAGATCCATCGACTCGAAAATTTATACAGACGACGAACACCTCCGGCTTATATACTCACGCCCGAACTCGCCCTCGAAATCAGCAGGCTTTCCAGAGAGATCAGTCGCCAGATCGGACTGATTATCAATCGGACAGGAAGCATCATTTTCGTGATTGTCGGTGATCGACAAAGCATTGTGATTCCGGATACAAGTGATTACCGGGTTGACCCCGGGCGTTTGCGAGGCCTGAGATGCATCCATACTCATCTTGCGAATGAATCCCTGACCAAAGATGATCTGACTGATCTGGCTTTACTCAGACTGGATATCATTGCCTCCATTCTGGTAACTCCGGATGGATTGCCTGCTGAAATTCACATGGGCCACATTGCGCCTCAACAGAGCAGTGGCGAGATCTATCAGACCCAGATTTTAAAACCAAATGAGCTGGATATCGGCTGTCTGGATCTGATTCATGCTCTTGAGACTGAAATTTCACGAACCTTTGTCTTGAAAGATGCTGCTGTCGGTAAAGAAAGGGCTCTTCTTGTAAGCGTTACCACAGATTTCAGGCAAAAAGCAGAAGAATCCCTGGAGGAGCTGAAAGAATTAACAGAATCATGCGGTATAGAGGTGGCTTCCACCATTCTTCAGCATAGAAAAAAAATAGATTCGCGTTTCCTGATGGGTCGCGGGAAACTGAGTGAGCTGAGCATCCTTGCTGTTTTCGAGAGGATTACGATGGTGATATTTGATACAGAGCTGAATCCTGCTCAAATTCGTTCCATTACTGACCAGGTTGATCTGAAGATCATCGATCGGACACAACTCATTCTGGATATTTTTGCACAACGCGCCCAGTCCAGAGAAGGAAAGCTTCAGGTTGAGCTGGCGCAACTGAAATATCTGCTCCCAAGGCTGGTTACAAAAAATACCGCGATGTCACGTCTGACCGGTGGCATCGGAGGTCGTGGACCAGGTGAAACAAAATTGGAGATCAATCGAAGAAGGGTCAGGGATCGGATAAACATTTTGGAAAAAGCGTTGAACCTGGTTCGAAAACAACGGAAACAGCAGAAATCAAAAAGGAATAAACATAATTTACCCATCATTTCAATTGTCGGGTATACCAATGCCGGCAAATCCAGTTTGTTAAATACACTCACAAAAAGCAATGTTCTCGTAGAGAACCGGCTATTTGCAACGCTGGATCCATCAAGCCGGAGAATGCGATTTCCAAGGGAGATGGAGGTTATCATCACCGATACAGTGGGTTTTATCCGCAACTTGCCGAAAGAACTGATGGTGGCCTTCCGGGCAACCCTTGAAGAGCTTGAGAATGCAGATCTGCTCCTGCATGTTATTGATCTGAGCAATCCAAGATTTGAGGAGCAGATTAAGTCGGTTGAGAAGATAATCGAGGAACTCAATCTTGAGAAGATTCCAATGCTGTGTGTTTTGAATAAACAGGATCTTGTGCCAGAAGAGACGGTTGAAAAATATTGCAGACAATATAAAGCGATTTCAATCTCTGCGACAAAAGCTTCAACTCTTAGGCCGATGATCGAGAAAATGGAATCCATCATACACAATATCTCTTTTCCGAATTCATGAAAAAAGAGGTCTGCCTACTTATATCTTTTTGTTATATTTTAATATGTTGCGCAATTTTATCCCGATCCGGCATTATTTGTGTTGACTCCTTTGCCGATCAATTATAAACACTCACACATGGACCTTGATTATGTACAAAGGGTCAGTATAGGAGCTGCGTATAAGGGGGCTGAACAACTTCGGCTCTATTTTGGTAATCTTGATGAGATCACCAAAAAAGGTGAAATCAACCTTGTCACCAAAGCGGATACTGCCTCTGAAAGAGAGATAGTTGCAGAAATTCAATCAAGGTTTCCTGATCACTCGATTCTGGCGGAAGAGAGCGGTTTTTCCGAGGGTTCGTCAAGGTATCAATGGATAATTGATCCATTGGATGGTACAACAAATTTTGCGAATCATTTGGGTTTATTTGCTGTTTCCATCGCTTTTGCAATAGATGGGGAACCTGTCATCGGAACGGTTATGAATCCGGAAACAGGTGAACTGTTTACAGCGTGCAAAGGAAAAGGCGCAACACTCAACGGTATGAAAATCGGTGTGTCTGAAACAGATTGTGTCTCAGATAGTTTGCTCGTAACCGGATTTCCATATGATTTCAAAACAATGCTAAGGCCGCTGATGCAACGTTTTGAAAATTGCCTGAAAGCTGCAAGGGGTGTCAGGAGGCTGGGAAGTGCAGCCCTGGATCTCTGTTATGTGGCATGTGGTCGGTTTGAAGGATTTTGGGAACAAAACCTGAAATCCTGGGATACTGCAGCCGGTATCGTGATTGCACGGGAGGCTGGTGCACTCATAACCGATTTTTCAGGCAATACCTTTGGTATCGATGATATGGAAATTTTAGCAACCAACGGTAAAATTCATAACGAGATGATTTTTTTGCTGGAGTTGAATGGAATAAAATGAGAATTGAATCAATGAAAAAACTTGCTCCAAAAGATCATTTGGGCTGTTTCGGAAATTTTGATATAGAGGATAATATCTGCCGAAAATTTTGTATTTTAAATCTTCGATGCGCAATTGAAAATGACAAAAATTCGCGCATGGAGCTGCTTGAGGATCTTCTGTCTGTCGAGAGTTTAAACGAAAGAGTTCAGTAATACCTTATCAGTATACATCCCCATTTTATTAGGTTGATATTATGGTTTTCTCCCCTACTAGTCGATGACATCCAGTGTGAAATAGTAAAAATCAGTTCCCAGGCGATCTTCAGACCTATCATTTGATTCTGATGCGTTGTCCCTGATCACAACGTAAACATCATATGTTCCTTTCTGAAATGATTCTTCTCCGTTTTCACCATACAATGAAATCAAAACAGACTGCCTGAATTCAGCTGCGTGTGATCCTGAGCCCAGGATTTCCTCAATTTTTTCTATGTCATCATTCACTTCGAGCATTCCGTCACTGTTTTTGGAGGTGGTAAAATACCATTTATAGACAAGCTGGTCATTGGCACCTTGAGGGAGTTCAATTGTATTCACGGAAAATGCAATATTGCCAACTGTATGGTCAATGGTAATTGTTTCTCCAGCTTCTATGGTTTCGGTATGAAAATCATTTCCTGATTTCCAGTCAGCCTGAATTTCAGAGATCTTGGGGTTCATCCCTACTGGATTGTTTGTGACTCTGAACCGTTTCAATGATGAAAGCAATTTGTTGTCAATGATAATAGATGCAAATACCGGAACATCAACAAATGTTTCTCCGACAGGGATATCTGAGGGGATTTCGATTTGAAATTCCTGATGATATGGAATTTCTTCCTGGTGGTAATAATCAGCATCTTCACTGCCAATCGTCCATGTGACAGGGATACTTGAATCCTGTTCCATATCTTTTCCGCTGACAAGCAGCTTCATGCTGACAGTGTCTCCGGGTCGTACTTCCGGTTCCTGAATCCGGATAGCCAGTATCTTGTTGCTGACTGCAACATAGTCTTCCGGCAGATCACTTTCGCTGCATGAAACAAGCAGCATGAGAAGTGATGCTGCGATAGCAAACTGTTTTTTCATTTTTTTCTCCATTAGAAATCAACCTTCATGCCCAGAAATATCAGGGGTATGTCAGAATCAACAGAAACCTGTTCTTCCTGTGCCGTATAATCTTCATTGTAGTTTATCGATGTAACATACTTGCTCTGAAAAATATTTCTGAAATCAAGATATGTGCTTAAAATAACATTGTCGAAAATCCAGTATTTATCGATTCTGAAATCAACCTGATGATGCGAAGGAAGCCTTTTGTTATTGATGGATCCGTCGTATCGGGGGATATATTCATTATTATCCGTATCATAAGTTGTGTTCACGTTGAGCAGGTCTGTATAGGGCGTTCCTGAAGCATACTGGTATCGAAATCCAAAAGACCAGTATCGGTTCGGCTTATAGCTGACGACCGTGATCAGGTTGTGGGGAATATCCGAATCAAAATATCGTTCCGGTTCGTTTGGCTTGTCTTTTCTTTTTGCAACACAATAGGAATAAGCTATCCATCCAAAAAAATGGTCTGTCATGTTATGGCGGAGCAGAATTTCAGCACCATATGAGCGTCCGGTTCCTTCATTGGTGTATAAGGTGGGGTCATCTTCA
>PNOB01000109.1 GCA_013824585.1 Desulfobacterium sp.
AGAGCATGGATAATGACCCCGTCCTGGATATTAGCTTCCATCTCAATGACAATCGCCTGGGCTTTGCCGTCCGGCCCCGGCTCATCGGATCGGATCACGGCATTCGGCCCGATGAAAACCCGTTCGCCGACCTCCACGTTGCCGATCAGCACGGCCGATGAATGAATATAGGCAGACGTTGCGATCCGGGGCATTTGCCCGGCATGGTTTTTTTGAAGCATGATTTCCCTCCAAATCCTTACCTTATGGAACACTCGAATCTATCCGCTGCATCTTTTCCTGATTTCTTATCGCCGGCAAAAAAAAAGGCCATATTCGCTATACAAAACGAATATGGCCTTCTATTTCTTTCGCACCCATGCCATAAAGCCTGGGCCCTACGAACTCTCCGGCGACACACTATAATACAGTGTTTGTCATCCTTCCAACAGGACTTGCCGAGGCACCCCCTAATAGAAAGATTTGGATTAGGCTTTACAATAATCTTGCTAAAAATGTCAACTAAAAACTGAAAGTAAAAACAATATGGTCATTACATCTTTTCAACCCGTCGATTTTGAATGAATATAACATTTCAAATCACACGAGCCAATTTCAAAACTATTAAAAAGCGTCACACCGGCGAAAGTCGGTGTCCAGAAAAGAGCCGAAAATACTGGATTCTAGTTTTCGCCGGAACTACAACAACAGACTTTTGAAATTGGCTCACACTATCTGTATTTAGAAACTGACTCTAACGTAAAGATGATCACACGCTCACCGGTAATCGTACTGATATCGGTATGCAGGCTTTTTACTTTGATTCCTGTGATGGTCTCCACAGCTGTTTCCAGCAATGGGCGCCCTTGTTCGAGCAGTGCGATTCGGATGCGCTTAATCAATTCACGCCCTTCATTTTGTTTCGATGCCTCGGCCAACCTGTGCTCGGCCTGGGTCAGCACCCCCTTTAAACGCACCAACACCATATCATCGAGGATGTAAGCTTTTGTCTCCAGAGGACCTCGGCCCATATATTCCTTTTCAAACTTGATTACGGCTTCGCTGATTTCAGCCTCGACCTGACCTTTGGTTTTATTCATTTGTCATGTATTCCTCTTTATGTATTGAAAGCGACCGTAAAATTGAGCAGCTCATATTGTTTTAGGGTGTAGTGCCCCGAATGCCATTGGTGATCAGACTCAGATAATCACTCCAGAAGGTACTTGGATGGACATCTTTTTCGATCATTGGCAGGTAATTCAAACTTTCCATTGCCCCGATTAAAAAGGTTGCTGCGATTTTTGGATCAATTTTTTTGATCAGTCCATCGGCAATACATTTTTCAATATCCGATTCCAATGGCCTTCGAATTGACATATAGGTTTGTTCTCCCAGATACTGGAGTTTCGGATCCGGATCTTCCATGGCTTCTTTGCATAACTGAATGATGGAACAGAATTCAGATAAGACCGGCAAGACAGTTCGGGCTCTCTGCTCAAGACGTTCCAGAGGGTTTTTAATTTTTCTCAGTTTTTCCCATCCCTCTGAAAAAAGTTCACTGAATATTCTGGGAACGCATTCCAGAAGAAGCTCCTTTTTATCAGAGAAGTAAAAATAAAATGTGCCTTTTCCCACGTTCATTGTTTTTACAACATCGCTGATCTTTGTTTCCTTATAACCTTTTTCTCTGAAAAGCCTGCAACCTACATCAAGGATAGATTCTCTCGTCTTTATGCCTTGAGATTTCCTTGGATTGCTGTTTTTTAATGTTTTCCGGGCGGTTTTTGGAAACGAGTCATTGGTGGTGTCACCAAATACCTCTGGATCCATTGTTTCCATTTTTTTCATCTCTGCTTGAATGGCAACCAGGGGTAATCCCTGCGTTTTTGTCTTTTTAATAAATGCCAGTTTTTTGATATGAGATTCATCATAATAGGACATGGTTTTTCCCGTTTTTGTCGGGGGATGAAGCAGCCCTTTTTGAAGATAAAAGTGGATTGTTCTCCGCGGTATATCCGAAATACGTTCCAATTCCGCTATCCGAACCCATTTTGAACGATTCTGCATATTATTTCCTTTACTATATTCAATAAAAATATAGGAATTTTACCTGTCTTTGACTATTAACTATACATATATTAGATATTTTATAAAATTACAAGTATTGAAAATCAATGAATATTGCGCACCTGGTAAATTTAAATATTGTTAATATTTATAACTATTTGATGATTTTTTTTTCATTTGAAATGATCCATCAATTTAAAATATCACGAAAAAGTTTTTTCTTTTTTCTTGACTGTATAGTCAGTTCGATTTATAAGATTAGAAAACTTTTACAATGATAAACTCAATTCATAAAATGGAGCCTGAAAATGCTTTTTGAAAAATACAGGTTAGTCGCTATGCCGCCCGCAAAGTGGGCCGAGCTGATTGTTGATCATGAAAAGTGCAATGGTTGCGGACGTTGTGTAAAAGCCTGCCCAGTTGGACTTTTGGAAGTTTATAATAATGTTTCCAGGTCCAATTATCGATATGATGTATTTCGATGCCTCACTTGTGAGAATTGTGCAGTGGTATGCCCTGAAGGAGCAATCCGAATTGAAAGAGACTATCGCGTACCTAAGGGTTTCTGGAAAAATGAGAATCTTTTTACAAGCACAAAAACATTACCGGATCCATTTGGAAAAAATCATGGAACTGATTTTGAGTCGTATCAGGATAAGCTGACTGAAGTGGAGCGGGTTATTTATAAGAGGCGCAGCAATCGTCTTTTTAAGAAAAAACAGGTTAAGCCGGAGCTGATCCATCGAATCATTGAGGCTGGAAGGTTTGCTCCGTCTGCAGGCAATAACCAGCCATGGAAATTTGTGGTTATCCAGGACCCAAAAGTGTTATATGAGCTCAACCTCAGGAGTAAAAAAACATTGAGGTTTTTCAGCAAGCTCTGCATACCGGCAACATGGATGGATAAGCATACCCCGGGCGATAAAAAAGCAAAATTAAAAAAATGGCAAAAATGGCTGCTCTGGATTCTGGTATGGTTTGTCGGAGGGGATGCAGACCAGCGAGCCCATGGCGGCTTGAACGCAGTTACAAGCGATCCGGATTTTCAGATTTTTTTTAATGCACCAACAATGATTATCTTTCTGGCAGACAAACGGGCCATTGGTGGAACAAAACTGGACATTGGTTTGTGCGCGCAAAACATGGTTCTAACCGCCCATTCTTTAGGCCTTGGTACCTGTTATGTGGATCTGATTACAAAAGCGCTCCTGTATGATAAAAAATTCTGCAAAAGGCTGGGTGTTGCATATCCTTTTGAGGTTGTGACTTCCCTTGCTATAGGATACCCACAAGGGAAAATCGATGGGATTGTCAGACGGGAAAAGCCCAGGGTAACCTGGATCAAATAGATTTCATTTAGTCCAAGGTCTCAATCTGTTTTGCGATCAAAGGCCAGATCTCTGTTTGTGATTCCTTGCTGACGATCATTCCGATATGATCATAGTCTTTGGAAAAGCCGGTTTTTTCTCCTAGAATGGTAAATGTTTTATATTTGCTGCCGATATGGTTGTACAGTATTTCGCAACCTTCCGGCGGGTCATTTTTATCCGCGGCCGCAGCAAAGCAGCATACCGGAATTTGAATCTGTTTCAGGCCTTCCCAGTATGAGATTCCTTCAGAGTTAACCCATTTACCTTGGAATTTTTTCCATTGAATAACCTCAATCATTGCACCGCCGGCTTCAACCTCCGGTCCCATCCCGAAAAAAGGAGCTGGAAAATTGCCGAGCATTTTTAAAATTCCTATACACAGCCAGGCAAGGGGAGGGATTTTCAGGAAACCCTCCCCTTTGCTGATCTGGCTTCCAAAGGTGAGTATTCCGCGGATTGGTTTTTGATCAAGCCATTTGCAGGAAAGAGATGCCAGGAGGTAAACACCGCCAAAAGAGTGGCAAATCCATGTGACCGGAACCTTTGTTTGTTGATAAACAAAATTCTGTATGGCCGGGATATCAAAACGAATCTGTTGTTCAGCCGTGATGGAGGAAAAGTTGTTCCCTTTTGGTGAGAGACCATGCCCTCTGAGTTCCGGAATCCATATGTCAAATCCATTGTTCGCCAGGTAACTTCCCAGACCAATACCTTTGGGTGATATCCAGAAGTTTCGCATTGAATAGGTGCCATGGAGCAGGATGATTGGCAGGGATTTTCCCTGATGATTTTTTTGCTCGATATGGCTCACCGCTATTTCTGCATTGTCTTTGGTTTGAATCCAATGGACGTTGACAGGTATCTCTCCCAGTTTTTGAAATTCGGATTTTATCGGATTGCTTTTATTTTGCATCAGAAAAGGGTCCTTTAAAAGTGGGATCTCCAATAAGCCTCGACACAATGGGTCCGCACCAGTGCCAGAAAAACGCCGGAGTGTAAAATAGATCTAAAAATGTCGAGGTTACCAGACCTGCAAGCATCACAATTGCCATGGGTTGGAGAATTTCCTTGCCAGGCTGACCCACTGACAAAGCGATGGGCAAAAGCCCCAGAGCAGCGCAGGTCGCTGTCATCAGGACGGGAATAAGTCTTTCCAGAGATCCCCGGACTACCATTTCTTTTGAGAATGCCTCACCTTCATATTTTATCAGATGAATGTAATGATTGATCATCATGATGCCGTTTCGGAGTGAAATACCGGTAAGGGTAATAAAGCCCATGAGACTTGCAATGCTGATCGTTTTGGTCGTAAGCCAGATCACAGCGACCGCACCGATCATGGCGAGAGGAATATTCATCAGGATGCATACGACCACTCTGTGAACGCGGAAAAGGTTGTATAGAATCAGATACATGAGCACAAAAGAAACAATCGAAAGCAAACCAATAATACGGGTTGCCTGCTGCTGGGCCTCAAACTGGCCACCGTAGGTGATAAAATAACCCGTTGGAAGACTGACCGTGTTTCCTATGCTTTTCTCGATGTCCGCAATGGTGCTGCCAAGATCCCTGCCCGCGACGTTGCACTGGATCACAATGCGACGTCTGGCGTTTTCGCGCAATACCTGATTGGGTCCACGGGAGGAAATGATGTCTGCGACCGCCCCCAGAGGCACTTTGGCTCCGGCCTGGGTGTCTATCAACATTTCGGCCATAGAATCCTCATCCTGGCGGTATTCGTCCCTAAGTTTGACCACAACATCATGACGACGCTGTCCATCAAGAACCTCGGTTGCTTTTGAACCGTAAAGCGCACTTTCAAGGGTGCGGGCCAGATCTCCAACCTGAATACCGTATTTTTTAGCGGCTTCCCGATGGATCTGAATTCTGAGCTGTGGAATAAGCACTTGTTTTTCAACCGAGAGATCCACAACGCCGGGGACTGCCGCCATGGCATTGCGAACTTCCTCAGCTTTTGTACGAAGTGTTCCGAGATCATCCCCGAAAATTTTAACAGCCACCTGTGCATTTACACCGGAGAGCAGGTGATCGAGTCTGTGAGAAATGGGTTGCCCTACATTGACGACCATGCCTGGAAATGCTGACAGGCGGCTTCTGATTTCAGCGAGAACCATGGATTGAGAACGTCCGCCTTTTTTAAAATCCACCTCCATTTCAGAATAGTGAACCCCTTCGGCATGTTCATCCAGTTCGGCTCTTCCTGTTCGTCTTGAAACGGAAGAGACTTCGGGAATTTTCATCAGTTCTTTTTCAGCAAGGGTTCCTATGCGGTTGCTCTCCGAAAGTGATGTTCCTGGTGATGCAATCAGGTTGATGGTAAATGTCCCTTCGTTAAACGGAGGAAGAAACTCACGGCCTAGATGAGTGGCTGCGTAAACCGACAAAATTGCGGCCACGTAAAAACAACCCATGATCATTTTGCTGTGTTCAAGTGTAAAGTTCAGTTGTAGCCGGTTGACAGCCTTTAACTTTCGGGCAATCCAGGAATCTCCATGCCCATTTCCATTCATGACGCCCTTCGTCTCACGCTTTAAACGGTACTTTTCAAAATACGGGATCAGAAGTACGGCGGAAAGGGCCGGCGTGACCGTCAGGGAAACCACAAGGGATGCCAGAATGGAGACAACATAGGCAATCCCCATAGGAGAAAAAATTCGGCCCTCGATACCGCTGAGCTGGAAGAGAGGAATAAAGACGATGACCATGAGAATTGTTGCATAAATGAGCGTCGCTCGAACTTCATTGGAGGCATCGTAGACCACCCGAAGCGGATTAAGGCGTTCCTCGGGAGGGCGTGTCGCATTTTCCTTTAGCCTTCGGAACACATTTTCCACATCGATGACAGCATCATCCACCAATTCCCCAATGGCGATGGCAAGGCCACCAAGGGTCATGGTATTGATGCCGATGCCAGCAAATTTGAACACAAATCCTGTCAGGATAAAGGAAAGAGGGATTGCTGTCAGCGATATGAACGTGGTGCGCGTATTCATAAGAAAAAGCACTAGAATGATAAACACAAGAATCGCCGCGTCACGGATGGCTTCCTCAACGTTGCTTATGCTGGCATGGATAAACCGTTCCTGACGGAAAAGCTGATCATCCAATTCAACGTCTTTTGGAAGGGCCTGACGGACTGCTTTCATGGCCGTTTCGATGCTTTTTGTCAGACTGATCGTATCCTGCCCCGGCTGTTTCTGTACCAACAGAATAACGGCAGGTTCACCATTGATGGACGCATCTCCGCGTTTCACCTGAATTCCCTGAATGAGTTTAGCCACATTTCCGACCACAATGGGGATACCCTCACGGGTGGTGATAACGGCGTTTGCAAATTCTGAAAAATCCTTTACCCGCCCGATGTTTCGTACCAGGTATTCCTCGCTTTGTTTTTCAAGAAAACCGCCGGTTGTATTCTGATTTGCATTTGCTACAGCTTCTTCGACTTCCTTTAACGTCAGATTGTAGGTTCTCAGCTTTGCAGCATCCACCTGAACCTGATACTGCAACCGTCCGCCGCCAATGGGGATAACATTGGAAACACCCGGAATGGATAAGAGCCTTGGCCGGACGGTCCAGTCTGCCATTGAGCGCAATTCGGCTGGCGCTATGGTTTTGCTTTTCATTCCGATAAGCATGATTTCGCCCATGATTGAGGAAATAGGCCCCATCTGTGGTTCGGCCCAGGGGGGCAGGGATTCCCGGATTGTTGTGAGCTTTTCAGTCACCAGTTGCCGGGCGAGATAGATGTCCGTTCCCCAGTCGAACTCAACAAAAACGATGCTCAACCCCACGCCCGAGACTGACCGAACCCGCGTGACACCGGTTGAACCATTGACCGCTGTCTCAATTGGGAACGTGACCAGTGTTTCAACTTCTTCAGGCGCAAGCCCCTGTGATTCAGTCATGATGGTGACCTGGGGACGATTCAGATCCGGTAATACGTCCACCGGAAGTCTGCTCATTTCATACCCCCCCAGAACCATCAGCACCAAGGCAAATGCAAGGAGAAGAAAGCGATAACTTATCGAAAAATGAATAATACGTTTTAACATGATAGAGCCCTATCAGGGTTTCAGGTCAGGCATTTTTTTAATTTTTTCTATTTCTTCTTTATATTTTCTGAAAACAGCCTTGGTCTGAGCCATGTCGTTGGCATCACCGTATTTATCAAGAAGGCCTGCTTGTTGCTTGATTATTCTGAGGCTGGATTTCAGAGCTTTTTTTCCCTCTTCTGACAGTGTGTTGGGTTTTTCCGGCAGAGCCAGAAGCAGATCACGGATTTCGAATGCCGCCACATGAACCTTTTCCAGGGTATTGGCTGCAATGATGTTTTCAAGATCCTTGACGCGCATATCCACTGCGGTGAAGATTTCACTGGCAGTTGCCGGAATCGCCATTTTAGGATTATCATTCGACTCATGGCCTTGTTTCGCGAAAACTGACGCATCAAGCATCAGCCCAAGTATAAAACATGCAATCACGATCATCATTTTCTTTTTCATCATGATTCTCCTTTTATTTATTTTTTGGTGCCTCAGGCATAGAGGCAGACATTCGAATCTGATACATTCCCTGGATGACAACCCGTTCGCCTTCCTTAATGGATAACGATGAATCAGGCGAAAGCAGAACGCTGTCCATATACCGTTCAGCCACAATCACCGGGCGGGCGACAAACTGTTCTCCTGAAGTTTTTACATAGATCACCGACTGGTCATCCTGATTCACCAAGGCGGTTTTGGGAATCGTCAGCCCTTCAAACGATTCTCCTGTTTCAATAAACACATCCGCAAACATTTGAGCAACCAGCTTTAGACCGGTATTGGGGACTAAGAAAAGCACTTTTAGGGTGCGAGTCTGAGGATCGATGGTCGTACCGATCGAGACAAGCTTTCCGGTAAATATATCGTTTGGATAAGCTTCGACGATAACCTTTGCGTAGGTCGCGTGTGAGACAAGTGAAATGGAATTTTCAAACACATCCGCTTCAACCAGAACTTCTGAAAGATTGATGATGTGGTAAAGTTCTTTGTCAAGACGAACATATTCGCCGAGCGTCACATGGGTCTCTGCGATGATGCCATCCAGAGGAGCCTTTATGATCACGCGCTTGGGGTTTGTTGACTGATAGCGGGGCTGATCCACCGAGGTCTCGTAAACGGATCCCTGTTTTTTTAATCCATCGTGCCTTTCTCTGGCTATGGTCAGCGCTGTTTCAGCGCGCCAGATTTCCTTATCCGGCACCACATCTTTTAATTTCAAGACACGCTCGTATTCCTTATTTGCCATGGCAAGATCAGTCTGAGCCTGGCTAAGTTCGCTCTGTATTCTGGTTTGCTCGATGGATAGATTGATGGCATCCGGCCCTGAAATCGTCTGATCCACAACCGCAATAATCTGTCCTTTCCTGACATTTTCTCCGAGTTTCGGCTGCACATAATCAGCGGCACTCACAAGCCTGCCTTCAACGGGCGATGATATAACAGCTTCCAGTTCCGGCCTGATTCGTGTGCGACCCAGCGCTTTTACCTGCTTGGGCAATTTTTTCTTCTGAACAAGCGCTGTTTTTATTCCCATGCGGATTTGAGTTTCAACAGAAACAAAAATAGGAGCCCCGAGTATGGACCCGGTGTTTCCAGCAAGGCTTTCTCCGCCATGATCCTCGCCGCCGTGGGCTACGGCGTCAACGGGTAAATAAAGGACGCCACTCATCACCAGCAGGATTGTACACAGGATATATCGTTTCATCGCAACTCCTTCATTGATCGACCGGACACAGATCGCCTCCGAACAAAATAGATAACCGCCATCTGAAAACCGATAAACACTGCGATCAAAAGGACGATTCTGACTGGCGTCAATGTTATTACGAAACCTGTTTCTTTGTATTCAGAGGCCGTTTGATGGGATAAAAATTGACTGTCCTTATCGGCTTTGAATCCATCAATGGCAACTAGATCACTTTTTTCTCCGAGAGAAATATCAAACAACCAGGAATTTGGCTTGTCGGTTTGAACGCGAACCGTTCCACGATAAGCGCCCGGAAGATCATTTTTTGTCTCCTTAAATTCAACAGAGACACTCTCATTCCCGCTGGACAGGCTTCCTGAAAGGACCGCTCCTTTTATTGGCTCATTTGTGGCAATATCAAGAATATAGGCAACAAGAGGAACATCAGTTCCTGGCTTAAACGGGGAATATTTCAGAACAACTTCAAAATTCTCTCCATGGCCTGAAAGCGCCTGTGGCTCTGAACGAATTCTCCCCCTGGTTTCAGGCACCTGAGCTGCATAACACCAAACCCAAGGCAAAAAAACAGTCAGGCTGCAGAATATAAAAGCGATTTTTAAAAACATGAACACATTATATTTCATAATCTTTCAATCCTCTTCGTGTATTAATACGGATAAATGTGAAAGAGAGGTAAAGTGAAACATAACCCATCAAAAAATATCTTCATGAAAAAAGGGAATCAGACTATGGTGCAACATGCCCCATTTCAAGATCAAAAACTTGTGTTCCCAACACCGCTTCCAGATCAAGAAGAATATCGACACCTGAAAACCGGGCACGCAGATATGCAAGCTTCGCGGAAATGGCGCGTTGGTTGGCAGCAATAAGCTCCAGTGTCGTTGTTTCGCCGGCCTCAATGGCCTTCCTGACAAGCATGGTATTTTCCTCTGCAGAAGGCAAACCCTCATTCCGATAAAGGGATATCAACCGCAAGGCCTGATTAAGCAGGATTGTTAATCGATTCAGGGCAAGTCTCCCAATAAAATCGGTTCGTGTTCGTTCCATCTGCGCTTTGGAAAACAGGGCATTTCGGGACTGAATTTCACCCTGATTGCGGTTAAATATCGGAAGATCCATTGAAAAAAGCCCGCCAAACAAACGATCTCCCCCAGCATCCCGTTCTGCTTGCACGCCGACTTTTGCCCCTGGCCACCAGGCGTTTGAAACCGAAACCTGCTCTAGTTTTGACAGCCTGACCTCGGCATCCCGCAAATAGAGTTCAGGGTTATTCGTGGCGTATATTTGTTCAAACTTCACATGCTCAAGATCCACTGATTCAGGAAACTCCAGTCTGCCATCTATTAAAATCGGAAGCGGATTCTCTCCGATAAGCATCGTCAGTTCCGATCTTTTTTTTGTCAGAAGCGATTCAATTTCAATCAATCGCGCTTTTGCTTCGATAAGGTCGGCTTGAATCAGCAGTTCGCTGATGCGGGAAACCTCCCCGCCTTTTTTCAGTCTGCGGGTAGCTGTCAAAAGTGTTTTGCTGTCTTCCATCGACTGCTCAAAAAGGATTTTTTCATTTTGAAGGAGGAGCGTTTGAAAATATGTCCTTTTGACCTCAACTGTAAGCTCCCATTCAAATCGCCGGATTTCCGCTTTTGCCCGGTCAAGGGACGCTTCAGCAACTTCAATAGCCACCCTTCTTTTTGGAAGAAACAGTGAAATGGGCTGAAGCAGCGAACCGGTGATATTGAGAACAGAATTAGCTGCTGAAGAAGTGCTGATTCCGAACTCTATTTCAGGGTTGCTAAATGATTTAGCCTGCCTGATCTGCCCTTCCGCAATTGCGATGTCCTGTCTTGCAATTTGCAGTGCATGGTTTTTTTTCATGCATACAGACATGGCGTCATTTAAACTCAACGTTTCAGATGTTTTATCTTTGTCCACATCGTAAATAATCTTTATGGGATTTGGCGTACAGGAAAGACGCTCATATTTACGAAGAGGCTCAACATGCGCAGAGCAGCCTATAAAAACGATTGACATAGCGAAAGCCAGGCTGACGATTAGAAAAAGTCGCATCCTGTTCACAACAAAAATCTTGTTACATTTTGCCATTGTTATCACTTCTCAACAAGTAAGAGAAAAGATCAATGTTTTTTAAATAGCGCCTAAACGAATCATTCTTGTTTTTGTTCGGGTATCACTAAACACTTTTTGTAAATGCTGATACACAAGGGAAAAGATAAGCATGATGATTGTGATTGTTTAGCACATTATCATAAAAAAAATTATTTTCAATGATTTTTGGAGCTGGTATAAAGTTTATGCTAAATTTGGTGTGCCTTTTCATTAATGATTCTGAGATGCTGATACGGGGCGTGATGATGTAAAGCGAATCGTTGAAAACGTTTTTGAGGCATATGGAAGATATTTGAATTTTTTTCAGCGCTGTGATTCGTTTTTTTAAAATGGATTATAATAGAGCCGAGGTGAGGATCATGAAGTTACCTCGGCTCATTTGCTTATATTGCAGCACTATTCATCAAATTTGATTTTCGCAACCACTCCGGCATGATCAGACGGCCAGAATCCGCTGGGTGTCATATCTTCTACTGTATCACCAACAACGTCAGCCTGAACCTTATCGATTTCCAGATTTTTTGGATCGATGAAGATGATATCGATGCGTGAAGTAAGCTCAGCAGCGGGGTCACTGACATATTCGTCAAAGCCGCTGGTGAATCCATCATCATATGTGTTTTGCAGTCGCCAGGAATCCAGGTATCCGGCACCCACTGCCTGCATGTAAGGCGGTACATATGGCAGGCACCCATAAGCAGGATGCTCCCAACAACCCTCCTCATCTTCTATAGAGCTGTTAAAATCGCCGACCATGACAATCGGTTTGGGATCAAGATTGGATAGATAGGCTATCGTACCCACCAATTCCTGCATTTGCAATGACTGGAAATATCTAAAAACGCTTCCCGGTGCGCTGCGTACCTCCAGATGGGTATTGACGAAGCGGTAGGTTGTTTTTTTAACATTCACATCAACGGCA
>PNOB01000110.1 GCA_013824585.1 Desulfobacterium sp.
GATTCCGGTATAAATAATAATACAGGGCGCCAAATGCAAAAACGGTTCCGGCCATGAATAAACGATACTGCATATAAGCCCGGGGAACTATCTCTGCAGATGAGGGCACTTCAAAAAGGCCGTATGGCAATCAGGTGGCGCCCGCCACCAGCAATCCCATTCCCCCGGCTATGTTGAAAATCGCTCCCAGAAGTAGAATCCATTCCATGACGCCTCCTCTTTCTTCTGAAATGCATGTGACAATGCAACATATGATCAAGCGAAATAATCATGGTATTCGGGCGGAATGACCGCTTTGTTGACTTCGAATAGTTCGATAAGCACATTGTCGGGCGCCGGCACCATGATGTATTTCATGTAGGCGAGATCAACAACACTTTTTGTAAATCCGATCCCTTCCGATTTCAAGCGATTGTAGTCGCGCTCCACATCATCCGTCTGGATCCCAAAATGATGGATGCTTCCCGGCCCAGGGTTTTTGGGGGCCTGATCGTAAAAATGGATTCGACCGTTGCCCACCTTCATGAAAACATTGCGGGCGCCGGCGACTTCCAGATCCAGAACGATCTCACCATCAAAATAATTTTGATAAAAGTTAAGACTTTTTTGGATGTCCGTCGCAAAAAGATGCACATGGTGAACATGATGAGACATACATTCCTCCTTATTTTATTTTTCCCTTACTGACGGATGCAGCAGGCAATTTGACCCGGCCGCGGGGCTTGGTCGGCTCCACCCTCTTGGCCCAATCCTCGGCCCACATATTGAGCTGCTCGATGATCTTCCCCAGGGCGAGACCCTCCGCTGTGATGACATATCCTTCCCGATCGAGAAGTTCTATGATTCCGGCCTCGCGCAGGTCAGATAGGCGAGCGTTGAGCACAGTAGGTGAAATGTCTCCGCAGAGTTTCTGCAGGGTTCTGAAGCTGCTGGGACCATTTTGGTACAGTTCCCATAAGATCCGCAGGGACCAGCGCCGGCCCAATAAATCGAGCAGCACCATGATGGGTCGTCCGCTTTGAGAGCCCCTGACCTTTGTGCCGGGTTTTGGTGTTGCCATGTTTCACCTCGATGCTACTAATTGTGTATCGCTACTAAATTAGTAGCTAAAGGCAACCAGAAAGTCAAGAATAATTTTTTAATAGCAATAAGATCCTTGTGAATCAGAACTCCTTTTTGACATCTTCCAGGGTCTGTTCGACAAGAACCCTAATTTCATCCAGCCTTTCCCTGGTCATGGCTTCAAAGCGCAGCACCAGAGCCGGCTGGGTATTGGATGCACGGACCAATCCCCACCCGTCATCAAACAGGACCCGGACACCATCAATGTCAATGACATCATATTTCTCCCGGAAAATCCGGGTGACTTTTTTGACCACCTGAAATTTGATTTTGTCCGGACATTCCATCCGGATCTCCGGTGTATTGAATGTCTTTGGAACATCTGCCAGCAGTTCAGATATGGTTTTCCCAGTGTCTGACAGAATTTCCAGAAGCCGGCAGGAGGCATAAATGGCATCATCATACCCAAAATACCGGTCTGCAAAAAAGATATGGCCGCTCATTTCACCGGCCAGTTCCGCCTTTTCCTCTTTCATTTTTTTTTTGATCAGGGAATGCCCGGTCTTCCACATGATGGGGTTACCGCCGTGTTTCCGGATATCATCGTACATGGTCTTGGAGCATTTGACCTCTGAAATAAAGGTTGCGCCGGGTTTCCGGGAGAGTATTTCCCTGGAAAAAATGATCATCAACTGATCCCCATAAATAAGATTGCCTGTTTTATCCACAACCCCGATCCGGTCTGAATCCCCATCATACCCGATTCCAAGATCAAGCCCCTTTTCCTTCACCAGCGCGATCAGAGCCTTCATGTTCTTTGCAACTGTTGGATCCGCTTCATGATTCGGAAAAGTGCCATCCATATCACAGTATAATTCATGGACTTCACAGTTCAATTTTCTCAAAATCGGAACCGCAACCACCCCACCGGTTCCGTTTCCTGCATCAATACCGACTTTCATGGGCCGGCGGATATGGATATTGGAAACCACATAATCATGATAGGCTGCAATCACATCCTGAGAAGCTCTTTTCCCTCTGCCCTCGGCAACCTGTTTTTTTTCAATCATCTGCCGAATGGTCTGAATATCCTCACCATGGATGGAATCCAGATCCAGACAGAGTTTGAAACCATTATATTCCGGAGGATTATGACTGGCCGTCACCATCACGCCACCCTGTGTTGCAAGGTGTTGAATCGAAAAATAAAAAACCGGAGTCGGACAGATCCCTACATCAATCACATCACATCCAGCGGACAGCAGCCCCTGAATCACCTTTTCACTATAGTGATCCGATGAAACCCTGCAATCTCTTCCTACGGAAAGCCTGGTATGGCCACGGGTAACCAGAAAACTCCCGACCGCTTTACCGATAAGGAAAACATCATCGCCGGTGATATCTTTCCCGGCAATGCCGCGTATATCATACTCTCTGAATATTTCAGGATTCATGCTCCATTTTCTCCATAATCATATAACAGTAGGTTAGATTAAAAATCTCACGACTTACCATGAATGTCAATCCTCAAATGAGGATTTATCCATTATCCATTCAGGTGCGGTGCCAAAGACTTGAAATAGCAGCTCCTCAAAGAGGAGTAAAATATTAAAAATCAGTATTGACTAAAAATTCATCTTGGTTAAGAATGATCTCTATATACTTTATTTAAAACGGAGAAGGATATGAAACTGCAAAAAACCACGCGACGGGACTTTATCAAAATTTCGGCAATGACCGCAGCAACGGCAGCGCTTGACTGGACCAGCCTGAAAGAGGCTTCCATGGCTGTTGAAAATAAGGAAGAATACCCGGTAGTCATTATCGGTTCCGGCTTAGGGGGACTGACCTGTGCAGCCTATTTATCCAAAGCCGGTTTTCCAGTAACCGTAGTGGAGCAGCATCATACTCCGGGTGGGTATGCGACTGCTTTTCAACGGGGTAACTTCTCCTTTGAGGTTTCACTTCATGCTGTTGCGGCAAAAAACAATGCCACCTACCAGATGTGCAATGACCTTGGACTCCTCTCAAAAGTGGAGTTTGTTGAGCTTGAGAAAGCCCATCGGCTGGTAACAGGAAATAAGGATCTGCTTCTGCCGGATAAAGACCCCGAGGCATATATTCGGTTGTTATCCGACCATTACCCTGCGGAAAAAGAAGGAATCCGGAATTTTGTTACTGAAATGCTTGGAATACAGGAGGAGGTCCATAAACTCTTTCTGAATAAGAATGAGTATATAACCCTGTTTTTCCCGTTACAGTATTCAAAAATGTGGGCTGTCCGGAATAAAACCCTGGCAGACCTGCTGAATGAGAATGTCGCTGATCCTGAGCTGAAGAATGTGCTCAGCTTTTTATCCGGCTACTATGGTCTTCCTCCCTCGAAACTATCCGGATTCTATTATGCCAATTCCGTCGCAGACTACCTGAAAAACGGTTCGTGCTATGTCCGGGATCGTTCCCAGAACCTGAGCAATGCGCTTGTGGATATCATCAAAGAGAATGGCGGCACAATTCTTCTGAATACTCCTGCGGAAAAAATCATGGCAAACGGCGGAGCTGTATCCGGAGTTCGAACCGCCGACGGCAAGTTGCTGCCTGCGAAGTTCGTTGTCAGCAACGCCAACCTGCCGGACACTTTCGGCAAACTGTTGTCAACGGATGTGGACTATTCCGAATATTCGGAAAAGCTCGCGACCCTTCGTCCAAGCATATCGTCCTTTAGCATCTGGCTGGGATTAAATGAAAGTTTACGCGGCAAAATTCCAGGCTGCTGTATTCATGTGAAAACAAAAGAAGGTGCAGAAGTCGCTTATCAGAACGCTCTGAAGTGTGATCCTGAAAAAGTCGGCTATTCCCTCACGCTTTTTGACAACTACTTTGACGGATATTCAGCTCCTTCCAAATCAACCGTAATGATCACCTTCCTCTCGGGATATGAACCGTGGAAAGAATTTGAAAAAGAATATTTTGCAGGTAGGAAAAAAGAATATTATCAACGGAAAAAGCAGATTACAGAAAGTTTGCTCCGGCGGGTTGAAAATCAGTTCATTCCCGGCCTGTCCAGCATGATTGAAGAGCAGGAGTCTGCGACGCCCCTCACCAACATCCGCTTCACTAGAAATCCCCAGGGAGCCATATACGGCTATGAACAGGCTATGGACAACCAGTTCATAGGTCGAATCAAGAACCATACGCCCATTGAAGGACTCTACCAGGCAAGTGCCTGGGGATATCCGGGCGGGGGATATGAAGGAGTGATGAGAAGCGGGCTTGGAACCTTCAGGCTGATTGTCGAGAGCCTGTAACCGCTTCCGGTTCCGTACTCTTACTTCGATAGTTTCGGGTTGTTTCGATGGCGGTCGTGGTCGCGATTGGTTTTTTTCTCCAAAGCACTCCCCTTACCCCTTGATGACCACAAGAGGTCTGAGCTTTGCCACCTTTCTGGATATCCCCGCTCCATGAACTACAGCTACCACATCTGAGATATCCTTATAGGCTTCCGGCATCTCTTCTGCCAGGGTGGATCGGCCGGTCCATCGTACAGTAATTCCTTTTCCAGCCAGTTCATTCTGAATAGACCGACCGCGACTGGCCTTTTTGGCCGCATTCCGGCTCAGTACCCTTCCTGCGCCATGACAGGTGGACCCGAATGTTTCCGTCATGGCCTTTTCCGTACCGGCCAATATATAGGATGCCGTCCCCATATCCCCGGGTATCAGAATCGGCTGGCCGGTTGTACGAAACTCCTCCGGCAGAGAAGGGTGGCCGGGTGGAAATGACCGTGTTGCACCTTTTCGATGGACACACAGCCATGTTTTCCGGTTTTCAATCATATGTTCTTCTTTCTTTGCAATATTATGGCAGACATCATACAAAAGCTGCATGGACAGGGTGTTCGGGCTGATCCCCAGCGTTCTCATAATCACCGCTTCTGCCCGATGCATCATGATCTGCCGGTTTGCCCAGGCATAATTGGCTGCACAGGCCATGGCGCTAAGATAACGCTGACCCTGAACCGATTGGATCATGGCATATGCCAACTGCCTGTCCGGCAGAGGATAAGCCGACTTCCTCGCATGCCGTGTCAGGTCAGCGAGAAAATCATCGCAAACCTGATAACCCAATCCACGTGACCCTGAATGAATCATCATGGTGATCTGGCCATGGAACAGACCGAATTTCGCGGCTGTATCCGGATCAAAAATTTCTTCAACAACTCCTAGTTCAAGAAAATGATTCCCGGAGCCAAGGGTACCAAGCTGCTGTGTGCCTCTTTCCAGCGCACGCTCGCTTACAGCTTCCGGATCTGCATTGTCCATACAACCCTGATCTTCTGTTCTGCGGATATCCAGTTCTTCCCCGAATCCATGTAAAGCCGCCCATTGACTCCCCTGTTCCAGAACCTTCTTCACTTCTTTTTTAGAGAGTTTGATCGATCCGGTTGAGCCTACCCCTGACGGAGTTCCATGGAATAAATCATCGGCAAGATCTTCCAGTCTGGATTGAACATCATCCACATGCAGGTTGCTGGTTGCGAGCCTGACCCCGCAATTGATATCATAGCCAACACCTCCTGGTGAAACAATCCCTTCCTTCCAGTCAAATGCAGCCACACCACCAATCGGGAACCCATATCCCCAGTGTATATCCGGCATGGCAAGGGAAGCTGTAACAATCCCCGGAAGCTCGGCAACATTCGCCACCTGCTTACAGGCTTCCTCCTTTGAAACACTGTCGATCATGGATGAACTGGAATAGATCTTTCCAGGCACATTCATATTGCCTGTCTTTGGGATCTCCCACAAATAGTCATTTTTTCTGATCAAGTCCATTGTGTTGCCTCCTGTTCATCATACATCCAGAATAAAATTAGCAAACCATCCGTCCACATTCCGGTTTACTTCCAGTTGGTGATAGGTAATTGCCTTGATCTCATTCCGGATTTCATGTTTGTCCTTGTCATAGAGATCATAGATGATATCCGCCATCAGCCGGAATTCAGTAATTTCCTTCACAGATGTCTGTTTGACAAGCATTCCCATACCATGCCAGAGGTACAAAATCTCCCGGAGCCAGTTCACCATCAGATCGTCCCGGGCATCTCCTCCTACGGATATCGATTGTGAATGCGTTCCCTCAAGAATATTGGTATCTGTAATCAGATCGGATATGGCAAAAGCAGCATTTTCAAAAACCTGTTCCAGGGTTTTTCCAAACGCCTGTATCCCGAAATCCGCGGTATGGTCTGTGAATCGATATTTCAAAGCATTTACCATAATGAAAACAAATCGGATGCATATTCCCCCGGGCTGAATTCCGTATCTTTCGCTCCGGGAATTATCTTTTACATACAGGAGAGTATCGTTGTTGTAGAAAAATGTATTCATCATCCGGAAAAGGAATCCGTGTATCAATGCATGAAGTATTCTGTTTCCTACTGCAAGGAGTGCGTCACCTGCCGTGATCCTGAACTCTATTGTAAATTCAGACCCTCATGCCTGATCTGGTTTACCATCAAAAAATCGTTTTCATAACCATACCCGATAACCGCCTGTTATCTTTCTGGCTAACTCCACCTTTCAACAATCTTTATAAAATCATCAACCCGGTCATTGAATATGATCACCAGATCCGGATCAAATTGAACTCCAAGACCGGCGTTGATTTCGGCAATCGCCAGATCCAGCGCCCACGGCCTTTTATACGGTCTTTCCGAAATCAGTGCATCAAACACATCACAAATACAGCCGATCCTTCCCGGTAATGGAATCTCATCTTCTTTCAAGCCCCTGGGATATCCCCTGCCATCCCAGTTTTCATGATGGGTTCGTGCAATGACTTCCGCTGTCTGCAACAATACGGATTCACTGCCGGCAAGAAGCCGGGAGCCGATGGTGGTATGGGTTTTCATGATTTCCATTTCGTTTGAAGTCAGTTTTCCAGGTTTTAACAGAATCACATCCGGAATACCGATCTTACCGATATCATGCATTGTGCTTGCCATGGACAGGATCTCACACTCTCTGGCCGAAAGCCCGGCCGCCCTTCCCATGATTTCACAGTACTTGCTCATCCGCCTGATATGGTTTCCGGTTTCTTCATCCCGGTATTCGGCTGCCATGACCAGTCGATCAATCACCTCGATCTGGGTTTCCTCCAGCTCCCGGGTCCGTTCTTTTACCTTTTCATCCAGTATCAGGTTCTGGTTCTTCAAGGCTTCCTGAGCAATTTTCAGGGTCAGATGGTTTTTTACGCGAGCCTTCACTTCCATTGCATCAAACGGTTTTGTAATGTAATCAACCGCACCAGCCTCGAATCCCAATGTTTTATGAACCGGATCATCCATTGCCGTAATAAAAACAATCGGGATATCCCTTGTTGCCGTGTCTGCTTTCAACCGTTTGCAGACCTCAAAGCCATCCATCTCCGGCATCAGGATATCCAGCAGGATCAGATCCACACGATTGTTCTTAATATATTCAATGGCCTTTTTTCCGTTGATCGCAACGCTTAAACGGTAGTCATTTTTTAAAGCCTTAACCAGGATATCAGTATTGGTTTTTGTATCATCCACAATCAGAATTTTACAATTTTTCAACAATTTCATTATATCCGGTTCCTTAAAACCAATTCCAGCAGAAAGGGTTGATCAACAGGTTCTTTTGATTCATCATGACCATCCGATATTATTTCATGATTTACATACCAGTAAAAATCCTAACATGATTTTTCATATCTGACAAACTAGTTTCAATACATCAAACATGGACATCATTATAATTGTTTACATCTAGTCAGACCATATGGTAAACTTCACTTGGTTCACAAATGATCTCTCCGGGACCGGATTCACGAGGTATTTTTGACCCATGACCAAACCAGATGCAAAAATTGTTGAAAAGATAAAAAAAGATATCCAACTGCTATTCCGCCATACGGATTTCAAGCATGAAGCCATACGTGAGCTTGCCAACCTGTATTTTCAGCGCGAGGTATCCAAACAGACAAATAACATGCAGAATGCTGCATCCGCCAGAATCATCCCTGAATCTGAAGAGGTGGATGAGGGCTCATACCATCCAGTAGACCTGGACACCCTGTTACGAACTCAGATCAAACTTCCGTCCCTTCCCACCATATTCAACCAGATCATGGAACTGATGACTGATCCGGACAGTAGCGCCCATGATTTTTCCAATGTGATCAGCAATGACCCGGCTCTTACAGCAAGACTGCTGAAAATCGTGAACACTGCTTTTTATGGATACCGGTCTCAGATTGACACCATCTCCCATGCGGTCATGATCATCGGAACCAGTGAACTGTATGCGTTGTGCCTCAGCACTTCGATTCTGGCCCTGTTTAAGGATATCCCCTCCATCCTTGTGGACATGACCTCTTTCTGGAAGCATAGTATTGGATGCGGGATGATGGCCAGAAAAATTGCCGCCCGCAAAGGAGAAACAAATCGGGAACGGTTTTTCGTTGCCGGTCTGCTCCATGATATCGGCCGGTTGGTGATCTACAACAACCTTCCGAATCAGGCGCATCAGGCAATCTCCTATACCACGTATCACAAGGATCTGCTGTATAACGCGGAAACCAGAGTATTGGGATTTGATCATACCAGGATCGGCGGTAGGATACTGGACAAATGGAAACTCCCTGGAAAACTGGCGGACGTGATCCGGTTTCACCATCATCCGGAAGACTCTCCGGAACCTTTTGACACAGCCATCATCCATCTTTCCGATATCATGATGAATGCATTGAAACTGGGGACAAGCGGAGAACAGTTTGTGCCGCCATTAAGTCCGGTTGCCTGGAAAATGATTGGTCTGCCTGTGGAGATGCTGTCTGAAATTATTCAGGAAACCGTTTCCCAGATTGAAGAAATCAGCAGCATCCTGATTCCCCGGAAACAGGATAATCAATCCCATCGATATTATTAATTTTAATATTCCGACGGTTTGATACGGAAACCGGACAGAAAAAAGCTAAAACCGGTATCGAAATCCGAATCGGGTATTGAGCGATTCCGGACCGATCACCCGTTTGTTGGTCAGATACATCTGACCGCCATTGGAAAAATGCTCCAGGCTGACTTCTGAAAACAGTGTCCAGCGATCGCTTATGTCAATATCGATCCCTCCCCCTCCGGTAAAACTGAAAGCATACAGGGTACCATCTTCGATAATCAATTCGTCGGTAAAGGACATACCGAATCCAAGATGCAGGTTCGGACGGATGGAAGAATCCGGCAGAAAAACCCATCTCCGGATCCCCAGAAACACGGCCTGTTTGTGATCAAGGGTTGTGGAGTGTTCGTCTGTTCGTGCAGCCTCTTCATCTGATACCTGATCATCACTCAGCGGTATGGTTCCCCAGAGGGTGGCAATCCGGAACTCTGCCCGATAGGTATGCTCGATATTCAATCCCAGAGAAAACAGAGGTTTTGTTTCCCATTCATAAAAAATACCAAACTGAGAATTCCGGTATCCATAATATTCCCGGTCACTCCAGATATGGTTGCTTCTACCCCAGGAGCCATTCATTCCAATCCATCTTTTTTCCGTTGTTTCCTCTGCCTGTTCTGCCTGTTTCTCTGAACCCGCCTGTAATAACCCGGTACCCATAAAGCCAGACCACATCATCGCAGATAAAATAATTGTAAAAAAAACAATTCTAAAACAATTCTTCAAATCCATATCCATTCTTTCCACTCTCTTTTCCTGAACCAAGGGCTCGCAAATTAAAAAAGAATCCATTTCAAAAAACGAAATGCTTCATAAACCAAGTGGCAATCCATACTTGAAATTGCCGGAAGCGTCAAGTTGAGTATGCAATTCATCCAGGAGAACCGCATCTGGGAAGCGGTTACCTTGACCCATCCTGTTTTTCATTGGCCGGAAAATATCGATCAATGAAAAAACAGTCGCATACAGGAAGGAGATCCGGAATATTGTACCATTGTTCTCTGGCCCACACGAGAAACCGGTTCCGGTATTGCGGATATCGAAACCCTTTGCCAAGCGTGACCGGAAAATCATAATTTCTTATTCTGAGGGTATCGATTGTCACCTGGTCAAAATAATCGTGATAATCCTCGGTTGAGGCAAAAATCAGAATATCCTTGCCATCATACTCCCGAAAATCATTCAGCTTGTCAAAATGCCGCCCGTACTTGGAGCCGCTTGAGAATACGATAAACTCACGGCCGCCGTGATAGGTCAGCACACTTGAGGTGGAATAACCACTGCCCGCCAATATATATTGATCACCATATTTTTTTTGAATTTCCCGAACAATCTCATCGCCGTAACAGTAGATCAATAAGGTCTTATAGTGCTTGGAATTCTGGATGATTTCCACCGGCAAGGTCAGCAGAAAAGCCACAATGATCAGATGAACACAAGAAAACAGGGCTGAATATTTTACAATTTTTCGGAGATTCTCTGAAGGAATATAGAAAAGAAACAGAAACAGAAATGGATAAAATGAAAAATACCAGTGCAGACCGGTATTTTGAATGGAAACCATTCCCAGAATGGATATCGGGATGGCAAACAGGAAAAAAAACAGATTCCTCTCTTTTCTGATTCCTTCCCGGATCGGCCTGTAATTCCGAAAAGCATAATACAGCAACCAGGGCGTACTCAGATAGATCTGAAATAGAGCAAAAACAATCAGCCGGGTATAATCGGTTTCAACATTCTGATTGCGGTTGATCACATTGAACATGATATTGGTCCAGCAATTCATCGAGCTCCAATATAAGTGCATCAGGACAAACGGAATCGCCCCTGACACCAGGATGATGCTGTTGATTACCGCCTGCTTCCTGCTCTTGTAGACAAACAGGCAGACGATCAGGGCGATCAGCAACAATCCGGAAAAATACTTGCTCAGAACTGCCAGACCCAGAAAGATTCCGGCCAGAAAAACAAGACTGGTTTTATTGCGGCTATGACCGAAATAAAAAGTGATACCGGACAGAAGTACAAATACGCACAGGGAGGTATCGGTAGCAATCAGGACAAACAATACATGAAGCGGAGAAACCAGGAAAATCAGGGATGCCAGTTTTGCTTTCGCTGTATCCTGACTCAATTCCTTTGCTGCAAAATAGATCCCAAGGGCAGCAAGGATGCCGTAAAAAATCGTAAAAAGCCTGGCAAAAAAAACATGGCTCCCGAGGAGCGAAAACAGATAGATTGCCCAACCGCTCATGGGAGGATGATCATAATAGTTGACATCCAGATGTTTTCCCAGAATCAACCAGTAGGCTTCATCGGTTGTAATGGGGAAAACCCAGGCAAAAAACAGTTTGATCAGGATAATGATCAGAAATATTTTATAATAATTTTTTTCCATGTTTGCCTTCTTTTTTCAATTTCAAAAAGTAACGCAACATACCTGCTTACTGCTTTTCTTTCAATGGTTAGTTGATGCCGAAGTTCCTTTACCAGAAAAACCCATTGAAAAATGGTCCTCAATAATGTACAGTCTCAGCCTATCGCCAAACAAAGTAAAGAAGAGTCATATGGAATATCGAAACCTATTCAGTTTATGCACGGCCTTGTTCCTTTTTCTGGTCATTCCTGTAAACAGCGCGCTGACCAATGCTTGTTTCTGTGGAACAACCTGTTCGCACACACTTCCAGTCAATGCAAGCTCCCCATTTCACGGGCGTTGTTCTAATAATCAGTGCAAAGGCTGCCATCTGGAAGAAGGGAAAATACTCAAAGCAACCAAGTCTTTGACCTCGGTTTTTCATTTTAAAGTCCTTGATGCGAAACCCATGTCATTTATTATGTCGGATGATCTTTTCTTCAACCATATTCTTGCTACTTTTAAACCTGCCTATTTCCGTTTAAGCGATTCATCTCCAACGATTTATCTGGAAAATCTTTCCATACGGTGTTGATCTTATCTTTTTTTTTTCAATACAGAATCCTGATTTTTCAATAATCGATAACCCTTATGAAAATAATGGGAGGGGATATGGTTCATGTACGAAAAATTACTCTTTTTGTAATGGTGTTTTTGATGACAGCCAATGCGATGCCTCATGCAGCCTTTGCCGATCACAGTGAACATGAAGAAAAAAACCGG
>PNOB01000111.1 GCA_013824585.1 Desulfobacterium sp.
ACCGGCGAAAGCCGATGTCCAGAAAAGAACTGAAAATACTGGATTCCAGCTTTCGCCGGAACTACAACAACAGACTTTTGAAATTGGCTCATAAGAATAAAATGAACGAAAAGTCAATCTACTATATTTTCGAAGGCTCGGTTCTGTTTTGGGATAATCTGACAGACAACGAAATTCACAAACATAATGCAATTCAAATTCTTATTAGTACTGATAAACACTTCAGGCTTTTTTACAATGGTAATGAGCACCTCCATTATGCAGCCCTTGTCCCCTCTAATGTTCCACACCAAGTATTAAGCTCAGGAAATCGAATTTTTATCATGCTGATTGATTCTGAAATGATAACTGCGAAGAGATTATCTGATAAATATTTAAAAAATAAATGTGTAAAAGATATCAGCAATATCATTAAGCCTTCTGATCTTGCCTGGATTCCACATCGCATCAATTCGTGTTCATGTGAGGAGGTAATCCATATCCAAAATGAAATCTTCAATTTTCTTCTTGATTCTAAAGAAACAATCCATTCAACAATTGATCCAAGGATTCAACTTGCGCTGAGGGCTATTAAAGCATTGGATGTAAAAAAAATATCAATCAAGGAAATCGCTAGTGAAGTTACCTTGTCCGAAAGCCGCCTAATGCATGTTTTTAAGGAAAATACGGGTATACCAATTCGTAAATATCTCTTATGGTTGCGGTTGATTGAAGCAACCAGACAGCTTTTAAATAATGTTTCTCTGACAGATGCAGCTCACAATGCTGGGTTTACGGATTCTGCACATCTCAGCCGGACCTTTCGACAAATGCTTGGACTAACCGGGGCTTCTATTTTTAAAAATAGCAGGTTTGTTCAAGTCATTTCGTGTTTGGGGTGATATGGAAACCATTATCGTTATCGAGCATTATCGAGCACAACGTCGATTAGTTGACAAGGAGGCATAAAAAATGGAGAACTATCACAAAACACAAACCAACGAAAACCTGTTACTCAAAATTGATGAGAGCGACTGCACTTGCCAGTTATCCTCTGATTTTGACTTCGACACAAACCAATTTAATGATACTTTTCAACCGAAAGGCCTATACAAAATTATAGTCATCCCTGCTCTTTTGGTTCTACTTGCTCTCACTGGCGTAATCATTTATATAATATACTGAATTGGGCAACAAACAATGGAGTTTGAATATTTTTCCGTTAGCATATCTTACTCCCCATTGGCTGACCGCATATGATAAAAGCTATGCACCTCTCATGTCAATCAAAGCATGATCGGAATCATAGTCCAGGCAGCATGGTTTCTTGATAATTGTTTTCAATATCCTTGACACCCCATGGTTTCTTGAATACAAAAAAGCTGAAAAGCAGTGCTTATCTGCTGTTGTCAGATCACTGGAAAAAAAATCTGCCCTCAATTGATGTGTAAAGAATCAAAAACAGATAGATAGATTGAAAACAAAATGAAAATAAACTTTGACAATTCAGATGATCAATTACAGAAAAAAATAAAAGATCTTCTAAAGGGACCGAAAAATCCTGAAGCTGAATTTCTTTTTTCCGGCTGCACTTTTGGAGAAATTTTCGGGATGGCGTGGAAACTACAGGAGCGTTTCTCCTCATCGGATTTACAAAATAAGGCTGTCTGTCTTTCCACTCAGAACCGATCCGTTATTGCCGCTGCGATTCTGGCAGCTCTTTCCTGTGAAGGGCCGCATCTACTCATCCCCTATTCGGATTCAGACATTGTATTGAACGAAATGCACCAGCAAGTGCCATATGATACAGCCATAGCCGATGTACATCAACATTTCCCCGATGAGATCTCACTGATCACCGTTTCGCCGGAAACATTTCCCGCTTCTGGTTTGCAACGGAAAAACAATATGAATCTGGATTTTGAGTTCCTGTCCCTTTTTACCGGGGGATCGACAGGCAAACCCAGAATATGGCCCAAAACCATAAAAAATCTGTTTTCCGAAGCGTTTTACCTCTCTGATAAATTTCACTTCTCTCCGGATGATCGAATCGTTGCCACTGTTCCTCCCTATCATATTTATGGAATTCTGTTTTCTGTCCTTATCCCCCTTGTTTCATCTGCATGTGTAATGGCCGGAACCCCGACCTTTCCTCATGAAATCACAAACGCCATTACCCTGCAAAAAGCCACCGTGCTGGTCAGTGTCCCTATGCACTACCGAACCTTTGGAAACAATACAATTCCAAATCATTCCTTACGGATTGCCTTTTCTTCTGCTGGTGCACTGGATAAAACAGACAGTGAAAATTTTACAAAACAAACCAGGACCGGAATCACAGAAATCTACGGTTCCACTGAAACAGGCGGGATCGCCTATCGATGCAGAGCTCAAGATGATGCAGCCCTTTCGCTGTTTGAGACCGTGGATGTGGAAATCATTGGTGAAAAAATCCATGTCCGTTCCGACTATATCTCTCCAAACCTGACCAGAGATGAAGATGGATTTTATCAAACCGGTGATCGGGGAGGCAAATTTGACTCTGATCGGTTCATCCTTTACGGCCGGTCAGACGGGATTGTAAAAATCGGCGGAAAACGGGTTGATCTTGAGGAGATTCGAGAAAAAATCCTCTCCCTCCCGAATGTAACCGATGCAATGATCTTATCCAATCCCTGTAAGAAAGGAAGAGAAAATGAAATTGCCGCAGTACTGGAAGGGAAAATCCATCCAAAACAGGTCCGGGAATATTTATCCGGACAACTGGAACCCTATGCACAACCCAGGAGTATCAAAGTAGTAGACAGAATTCCCAGAAATAACATGGGAAAATACAATATGGAAATGATCTGTAAATTATTCCACTAAGCCATGAATAAGGGGAACAACTTGAAATCAAAAAATATCCTGATCCTTTTCTTCATCATTTTTTTTTACGCAGGCTGCGCATATGTGGACATTAAAGCACCGTTTGATAAGATTTTGTTTCCCTTTTGACTTGATTCATGATCGCGGCATGGGTTTTACCAGTTCCCGTATCCGGCCGCTTTCAACCAAATCCCAGAAAGCATCGGAAAGACGCTGGCTCTCATTGATCACAGACAACCAATAGGAGATGCGTGCCTTATCTCGTCCCTTGAAAAGAAAAAAATCATTCCGATCCGGAATTTTTTGATAGGGAAGTTTGTTTATAAATTCTTTAGAAGGTGTAACCAGAATCACTTTTTCCATGTTCCTAGGAAGTGGTTTCCGGAATGACAGCTTTTTATCAAGCCACCCCGGAATAATGCGATCCGTATAGTGGGGATACAGAACCAGACCGCTGTTTTGATCTGAAAAATCGATATCAAAATGATAATCCAGAATACCACCGTCACGATACATGCCAGAAGGGTTCCCGGGGATATCCGTTACACCGGACATCACCAATGGAATCGAACCGGATGCCAGCAAAGCACTTCTGACATTCTGTTGTGTCAATTCCGTTTTTTCAATGGGAAACCCTTTCATGTTGAAAAAAGGAGGTTTTCCTCCTGGATGAAAAAAAAGAGACCGCTTGAAAAAAAACTTCAAAAGGTCGCGTTGAATTATATTAAGTAAAGCCGCACACGCTAGCCCTGGCCCAAGAATGGCTTTATGGTCGCTTGCCAGCATATTACTACAGTTCACTGCCATAATATTCAGGCGAAGAAAAGGGTGAACCAGTATCTCCTGGATGGCTTTATCATCCAGAAAATCATCCAGGATTTGACTGATGATCCTGGACACCTCTTTGGGGCCTGGTCTGGTTTGATATGTCTGATGGATATAGGAATACTGGAATCGGTCCAGCGCTTCAATTGGATCTCTCTGAGATGCTGCGGCAAACCGCCATGAACCAATGGATGAACCCAGTAAATAAAGCGGCTTTTTTCTGTTTCTCAGCCAGGATGAAAAAATCATCCGATCCAGATGATTCAAAACAAGCCATTTGGGGCCACCGGCAGCGCCGGCAATAACACTCACATCTTCCTGAGAAAGTCCTTGATCGCGAATATGCAAAAGGGCTTTTTCCCCGGCATAAATTGAAAGCGACTGATTCATGTTTACCCTTTCCAGGTTACTCCGGATTTGTTACGGAAAAGATTCATTTTTCTCTCTTCCCTTTTGGTTCATCTTTATGCAAAACAAAAAATCCGAATTCCATCGAGCCAATTTCAAAACGATTAAAAAGCGTCACCCCGGCGAAAGCCGATGTCCAGAAAAGAACTAAAAATACTGGATAGCGTTACGCTTTACTGCGTGTCCGGCTTTCGCCGGAACTACAACAACTGACTTTTGAAATTGGCTCCATCAAATATCGTTTTGTACCATAATAGAAATGATAATATGAAGTCAAATAAAAATATAGCGAGCGCTCGATTTCTTACTTGATAAAAACCTTTCATTCCTGTAAAGTTATTATAAACAGGGAAACGCTGAACTTAAAAAATTAGAGTGATTGATCGTAAAAACAATATGAAAATTCTTGTGTGCATAAAACAGGTTGTCTGTTCAGAGAGTTCTCTGGAATTGAATCCGAACGGGAAATGGATTCAGGAAACCGATTCAACGGAATTCCGAATGAACCGTTTTGATGAGTATGCATTGGAAGAAGCCCTTCTCATCAAGGAGGCCAATCCAGGTGTCACCATTGATGTGGTTTCTGTCGGACCGAATCGGGTAAAAGATGTAGTAAAAAAAGGGTTGTCCAAAGGTGCTGACAATGGTGTACACATCCTTTATGAAGAATCGGGTTATTGTCCTCCGCGAAAAATTGCTCATCAGATTGCCGGCTATGCCGGGAAGCAGTCATACGACCTTATTCTAACCGGTGTAATGGCTGAAGACGATATGCTGTGCCAGGTCGGACCGATGACAGCGTCCCTTCTTTCCATTCCCTGTGCCGTGTCTGTAATCAAAGAAGAGATTGATTTGGTAAACCGGATGATCACTGTTCAAAGCGAAATGGAAAGTGGAAAGGTGGAAGAAGTCATTTTATCATTGCCTGCACTGCTCACGATTCAAACCGGAATCAATCAGCCAAGGTATCCGTCGCTTTCCAATATAGTAAGAGCGAATTCTCAGGAACTGATTGACGTTCAGGCATCTTTTCAGGAAGAATCACCTGATAAAGTGACCCTGCTATCCATAGACTACCCTGCCAAATCGTCGAAAATATGTATTTTGGAAGGTTCTGCAGAGGAAAAAGCAGAACAGCTTTTAACAATATTCCATAACAGGTCGCTTTTAAAATAGGATTTTTTATGCACAAAAAACAGATCCTCATCGCGGAAACAGTTGAGAATCAAATATCTCCATCTTACAAAGAGTTGCTTGGATTCGGAGCATCTTTGCATCCTGATGGAGAAAACAAGATTCTGCTTATTATTCCGGGTCAAAATGTTGAAAAACTGGCAGAACAGATCGCCATAGAAAATAACATTCATACTCTTGCAATTGAACATGAGGATTTGAGATATCCCAATCCCCATCTTCTTCAAAAAATACTACCTGAAGTAATTCGGAAATACATGCCTTCCTATATCTGCATGATGCATAATGTCCGGACCTGCCAGATAGCCGCCTCACTCTCAATACAAATTGATGCACCATGTATTACAGGTGTTGAATCTTATGAAATCCAAAAAGAAAAGTCGGTTTTTACACGGATGATGTTTAATGGGAAATTAATCGGAAAAACCGCTTGCAAAACAGACCAGGTTATATTGACCATTATTCCAGGAGCATTCAGCGGTTCGTTCACGCCGGATCATACAATTCAACATGGAAAAACAGAGATCATAAAAATCAATGAAACGGCCTCTGAGTATAAACCCGTAAGAATCATTGAAACCATAAGCAAAGATAACCGACTCGAAGAAGCAGATGTAGTCGTATCCGCAGGCATGGGTATAGAAAAAGAAGAGAGAATAGACCTGATCCGAAAAATCGCATCCATCTTTTCTAACGCTGCAATTGGCGGTTCTCGAATTGTCTGTGACCATGGATGGTTACCCTATGCATGTCAAATTGGAGAAACTGGGAAACAGGTTTCCCCTAAATTATATTTTGCCTGTGGAATTTCCGGGACAATGCAGCATACTGCTGGCATGAAAAAGTCAGGTTGTATCGTTGCAATCAACAAAGACCCGAATGCACCGATATTTTCCATAGCAGATTATGGGGTGGTTGAGGATCTTCAATCATTTCTTCCCATACTTGCTGCCAGGTATGATGACCGGAAAAAGAACCCTTAATGTTCACTTCTGCATCACAAAAATAGGCATGGAAAAATCGCTTGACATTTAAAATGAATTCAAATAACTTTTATCCATCATTTGATGGTAACATTTTATTGATATCATTTTCAAAACAATAAGAAGGTTATACTGAAACTTTTTCAACTAACAATCAATATCCAACCATAAGGAAAACCAAAAATGCCACTTACAATAAACAGCGATATAGTTGGTATGCAGTTTGACCCTGTTAAAGTTTCATGGACTTCAAAGGATACAATTCTTTATGCACTGGGAGTAGGGGCATCTCCTGATGATGAGCTTGATTATGTCTACGAGCCCAAAGGCCCGAAAGTGATTCCAACTTTTGGGGTTTGCCCGGGATTGAATCTGATGTTGGGAGTTATTGGAAAGGTTGAAATAAACCTTATGAACCTTCTACATGGAGAACAAATGACAATCCTGCATCGCCCGGTTCCACCAAATGCAAATGCTCGAGGTATTGCCAAGATCGTTGAGGTTTGGGATAAAGGTAAAGCCGCTGTCATTGGGCTTGAGGGCACGGTAGAAGACGATGACGGTCCGATTTTTACCAATAAATCCACTCTTTTTATTCGCGGGGCTGGCGGGTTTGGTGGTGATCGGGGCCCTTCCACGAAGGATTTCAATGTTCCACCACAACGGACGCCCGACTTTACGGTTAAAGATATTACACTTCCACAGCAAGCTGCAATTTACCGGCTGTCCGGAGATCCGAATCCAATCCATATTGACCCTGAATTTGCTGCACTTGCCGGTTTTGAAAAACCATTCCTTCATGGTCTGTGTTCATATGGATTCGGCTGTCGGGCAATTCTGAAGACACTCTGCAAGAATGATCCAAAACTATTTAAAAGCATTCAAGGCCGGTTTACGGATCAGGTATACATGGGTGACACGCTATTAACAAAAATCTGGAAGACTGAAGATGGGGAAGCTCTTTTCCAGATGGAAACACAAAAAGGAAATGTGATACTGGGTCAAGGAAAAACAACTTTTCAGCCATAGTTCAGGAATACGTGCCTATTGTTGAATTGATTGCTTTAAAAAATGGCAATTCTAAAAAATCCGGTTTTATAACGATAGGTACGCTCTTCTTCCGTATATAAGCTATTTCCGATCGCAAAAAAAATTTCAGATCCGGTCATCAGATTTAACGTAATTGTCGATTTTTCATTTCCGTTTCCAGCCTGGACAATAATAAGTGATACCGGGTGTCTTTGGGTCTGTAATCCAATGCACTTTGAATATCTATAAAAGCCTGAGTCAGATTTCCTTTTCGACCCCAGGCATCGCCTCTGTCACAATAAACACCGGCTACCCTTGGTATCAATTTTCTTTTGGAATGCATATCTTCAACGGCCCGAACAATATTTCCCTTCATTCTCCAGGTTTTCTCCCGGTTTGTATAACCATCCACATACAATAAATAGATTTCCAATGCCTTGTTATAATCCTCTATCGCTTGATATATTTTTCCATTCTTCTTCCAATAAGTTGCCTGATGAAAATATGCATCTGCCAGATATGGATTGATTTCAATGGCTTTTGTAAAATCCATGATTGCATTATCAAGTTCCCCGATCATTTTCCAGGCTTCTCCTCGTCTGAAGTAAGCTTCTGGCAAATCGGGTTTTATCGTTAACACATCTTGATAATCACGAATGGCCTGATGATATATTCCCATCTGACTATAAACATTACCACGATGAAGAAATGCATTATAACATAATGGTTTGAGATCTATTACCGTAGAAAAATCTTTTACGGCCTGTCTTAATTCTCCTTTTTGTTCCAGTACCTTTCCCCGGCTGAAATAGGCATCTGAATTTTCAGGATCCAAGGAGATTGCTGTTGAAAAATCGGATAATGCACAATTTATATCCCCTGTTTTTTCATAAACACACCCTCTCTGATAATAGGTTTTCGATTTTTCAGGCTGCATCTCAATTGCATTGGAAAACCCTTCCAGTGCTTTATCAAATTTTCCAAGCATGGTGTTATAATTCCCATACCAGATCCACTCCTCTGTCCGAGGTTGCCGTCTTTCCGTATCTGACTGTTCAACAATACCATGAGACAGTGTGCAACCATTTATAAAAATTAGGATTACAAGAAGAAAAAGAATTGAGACTAATTCTGTTTGGCAGGAGTGAAAAGCAGGTGGAAAAAAACTTTTTGCCCGAACTGATACAAGACAATTGGAAAAATAACAACCGGATTGAGATCCCTTCATACAAGCTCCTTTTTTTCAATCGATATACAGAAACCAACCAGAAATGAAATCCATATAAAATTAACAGCTTATATGATAGAGACTTAACAAGATGTGTGCCAAGAATGATTTAATTAATTTTTAAATTAAATCAAATGGTTAAATTAATTGCTTGCCGCAGATGAAGGGGTTGAGTGACAATTATCGTAAAAGAAATGTGACAAAAAATGTCACGTCTCTCTACCAACTCAGTATCTTACAGGGAAGAATGATAATAACGCGTATTGAATGGAAAAACCTTTCCAAATCAATGGGATCGATTCTGGAAAAATTTTTTTAAACGCGAATAGGATTCATTATAAATTTGCATAATCTCTTTTGCAGTTTCCTGACGCTCCGTATCATCCATAAACCGATCTGGATGATATTTTTTGCTTTCCTGATTTCTTGCCTTTCTTACTTCAGAAAGAGAGGAGGGAGGGGCTAATTTAAAATTGGATAAATCCTCCAATATTTGATCGGGATAATCTTTAAATTTTTTTAAATGGCTATCATCGAAAAAAGAGTCACTTGAATCTGAATCGATCGTTTCTTCCCTATTGTTCTTATTAATAGCCTTTATGTCTTCATCCCTGTCAAACCATTCAGATTCATCAAAACGATACGATCTTAATACGGTCAATAATCTCTTTAATATTGTTGTCATGCCTGATCATCTGCTTTTTTTGCAATCGGTTGAAACTGATACGACAGAATGAAAAATTAAAAAAATATTGCTATTCAAGCAATACCTTATCAACAGCTTCTCTTAGGGAATTTACTTCATCCGGGTGATCAATTTTTTCTCCAAGGACATTTCGTATATAGAAAATGTCCACTACCTGGTCTACTTTGGTTGCTATGATTGCCACATGGACATTATAGCCTTTCTTGAAAAAAACATCGGTTATCCGATAGAGCAGGCCAGAAAAATCATTTGTAAATACCTCAATTATAGTAAAAAAACTGGAGCTTTCATTATCGATATTAATACGGTTCGGCCTTCCTGCATAGCGGGATTGAAGGAACGCAGGAATTACTTTTTTCTTTTTCACCTCAGAATCAAGGTCAAGACCGCCGGCCAAAGCTGACTCAAGATTTTTTTCCGCCTTTTCCCATTTTTCATTTTCAAAAACCTGATCAGCAGGCGGCTTAACCCGAAAAATGTCGAGAGCGATTCCATTTCGCCAAGTATAGGCCTGTGCATCCAGAATATCCAGGCTGTTCATGGTAAATACACCAGCAACTTTCGAAAATAACCCTGACCGATCTTTGGCGCACACCGTTACTTTTCTAGTATCAGATTTCTGATCATGCAAGATCTCCCACACAAACTCCCGATCGCCCAGCGTATGGAATAAATTCCAGTGTGCATAAATATCAATAGCACTTACATAAAGCATATAACGAGGTGATAGTATGTTAAAGTGCTCTTGGAGCACTTTTCTTTCATGCTTATTTTTTGCTAATCCGACTGTATCTGACATCTTTTTCCTTACAGTCTCAACTGCTTGAGAAGTAGCGAATTCTCCTTTCTCAAGGATATTTAACACTTTAAAAAACAGATCTCGAAGCAGTGTAGCAGTCCATTCATTCCAAGCTTTAGGGCCAGTAGACATAGAATCGCCAACTGTTAACAGATAAAGCATCTTTAATCTTTTTGGATCTCCTATCCTCCTGGCACAGGCAATTATCGCTTCTTCATCATTAATGTCTCTTCGTGTGGCGGTTTTCATCAGAAAAAGATGCTCCCTGACCAAAAAAGATATCGTATCAATCTGTTTTAAACTATAACCGTATCTTTTCATAATCCTGATGACAATCTCTGAACCTGTTTCTGAGTGGTTTCCATGATCTTCACCTTTCCCGATATCATGCAACAACGCAGCCCAGAGAAGCAGTATCCGTTTCATGCCAATCTCTTTATACAATTTCTGACAAAGATCAAGTTCATCTCTATCACTACACAAAGGAAAACTTTTAATCGTCCTGACCGTAAAAAGCGAATGTCTATCAACCGGATATAAGTGATAGGTATCATACTGAATTCGATTAACGATCTTTTGAATCTCCGGGATAAAGTTTGGAAGAAATCCGGTGTTCAGCATTTCATTCAGTACATTAAATTGTACAGCAGGCTTAATAAGAATTTGCTCAAAAATTTTTACGTTTTCAGGAGAACTTCGAAATTGTTTATTGACCAAATGGGAAAAATCCTTGATTACCCTTTTGGCTTCAGCACTCAAAGGGATTTTCAGTCGAGCGCTTTCCTCGAAAATTTTCAACAAAAGCGTTGGTTTTGCCATGAGTGACCGAATTGAAGAAAATTTAAGCATGTTTTCAGAGACGGTTAACCCATCGACTTTACTTTTTGTAACCGTATGTTTCCGTATTGGCTTAATACTGTATGAATATCCAAACTCTAATAGAATCATCAAATTGTATTGTTTTATCAACTCCATCTGACCGTGAAGGTTTCCGAGAAATCTTTCAACAGCCATCTGATTGCCTATGGTTTTAAAGCCCAAAATTTTTGACAATTTTTCTTGGTAGGTGAAGGAAAGCTGATCTAATTTCCGTCCAAAAAGCCGATGTAAATGGTTTCGAACCAACCAGATAAAAGATAGCGCCTGACTTAATGCTTCATATTCATCATGGGAGAGATGTCCGTAATACTCAAGATCTCTCGGGGTCTTCAATTTCGACTTGATTTTTGTAATCCAAAGAATGGTATGGTAATCTCTGAGTCCTCCCTGGCCTTCCTTGATATTCGGTTCCAGCAGATAGGTTGAATCTCCGAATCGATGATGCCGTTCCATATTTTTTGCTACCAGATCAGCGACCAGTTTTTTGGATCGCCCTTGAATCAACAAGGTATTCATTTTTTCTTTTAACTCAGAATACAAAGTTGACATACCACACAGAAATCGAGCATCAAGAAGTGATGTAAACACATCCAGATTTTCATAGGCCAAATTTATGCACTCTTTCATTGAGCGGGTTGAATGCCCGACATCATACCCAAGATCCCAAAGAGGATAGACAATCTCCTGAATCAATTTTTCAGCTTCAGAAGGCACGTCTTGCTTGAAAAGGAACAACAGATCAATATCTGAACACAGGCACTGTTCTTCTCGCCCATATCCACCAAGAGCAATAATGGCATAGGGATTTTTAACAATATTCACTACTGGGCCAACTCGGCTACCTTCAAAGCTCTCGTAAAAATAACGATCCAGAATCTCAGCATGGTTTTTAATAAAAGACTGGTTCTCGCCTTTTAAAAAAAGCTCAACAAGCGCCTCTTTTTCTTTTCGAAAATTTAATACTATTTTAGTATCCATTTTTGCGTTACTGATAGTTGATGACTTCATAACAAGTCAATGAATCTATTTTTGATAGCGTCCTGTTGAAAGACATTGTACAAAATAATGCAACATACAAGCCAAAACAGAGTATAGATTTTGTATTACTATTTCAATATATTAAATACTTGCGCCTCGTACTTTTTATTACATTTATGTAATTAATTCTAACGAGCCAATTTCAAAACGATTAAAAAGTGTCACACCGGCGAAAGCCGATGTCCAGAAAAGAACTGAAAATACTGGATAGCGCTACGCT
>PNOB01000112.1 GCA_013824585.1 Desulfobacterium sp.
GCCAACGGGCCAACGGGTCAACGGGTCAACGGGCCAACGGGCCAACGGGTTAACGGGCCAACGGGCCAACGGGTCAACCGGCCAACCTATCTTTTTCAGGAGAAAGTATATGAAACTGTTAATCATCGGAGGAGTCGCCGGCGGAGCAACTGCCGCAGCAAGAGCGAGAAGATTGAACGAGAATGCTGAGATCATTGTTTTTGAAAGAGGGGAGTTCATCTCTTTTGCCAATTGCGGACTGCCTTACTATATCGGGACATCCATCAAAAAGCGTGACGATCTGCTGATCACAACTCCTGCGGATTTCCGGAATCGTTACCGGATCGATGTAAGAACCTTCAGTGAAGTTGTGGCCATTGACCGGAAGAACAAAAGTGTGGAAGTCCGGAATCTTCAGGATCAGACCGTTTACAAGGAGACCTATGACAAGATCCTGCTTTCTCCGGGCGCTGCTCCCATAAGGCCCCCCATCGAAGGGGTGAATCTTGATACGATTTTCAGTCTTCGAAACATTCCGGACATGGATGCAATCAAGGCGTTTGTGGATCAGGAAAAGCCCTTAACCGCCGTGGTTGTCGGAGGCGGCTTTATCGGCCTCGAAATGGCGGAGAATCTGACCGGAAGAGGGGTGAAAACAACCATTGTTGAAATGCTCGACCAGGTCATGGCTCCGCTGGATAAGGAGATGGCTGCAATTGTTCACAGGTTTTTGATGGAGGGTGGTGTTAAGCTGTCCCTGGGAAATGCCGTTACTGCGTTCACCCGGAACGGAAAACAGATCCGGGTATCGACAAAAAATGGAACCGAGTTGATGGCTGACCTGGTGATTCTTTCGATTGGTATTCGTCCGGAAAATTTTCTGGCCAGACAGGCAGGTTTGAAAGTAGGAGAATACGGTGGAATTACTGTGGATGAAACCATGTGCACCAGTGATCCGGATATTTATGCGGTCGGGGATGCAATTGAAACACTCGATTTTCTAACCCAGGTTCCAGCCATCATACCTCTTGCCGGTCCTGCCAACAAACAGGCCCGGATTGCCGCAGACAACATCATGGGCCGAAGAACAACATATCCCGGTTCACTGGGGACGGCGGTTGTGAAGATATTTGACAAGACTATTGCCTCTACCGGACAGAGTGAAAAAAAATTAATGCAACAGAATATTCCATACCGGAAGAGTTATACCTTTTCCGGTTCGCATGCCTCCTATTATCCCGGATCGGAGACCATGGCCATCAAGCTTCTGTTTTCTCCGGGAACCGGCAGGATATTGGGTGCGCAGGTGGTTGGCGGAAAAGGAGTAGACAAACGGATTGATGTTTTGGCTACAGCGATTCATGCGGGTATGACGGTTTTTCACCTGGAAACCCTGGAGCTGGCCTATGCGCCGCCCTATTCATCGGCAAAAGACCCGGTCAATATGGCTGGTTTCGTGGCTTCCAATATCGTTAAGAAGGATGTGGAAGTGATCCACTGGCATGAGTTGAATGACCTGGATCAGAAAGAGAATATTCTGATTGACCTTCGTACAAAAAAAGAGATTGTCCGCGAAGGAACAATCGGGAACGCGCTTCATATTCCAGTGGATGAACTGCGCAACCGCCTGGATGAACTGGATCGGGAGAAAACCTATATCCTGTTCTGCGGAATCGGGCTCAGGGGCTATGTGGCATACCGCATATTGAAACAGAATGGATTCAGTTCGAAAAATCTGAGCGGAGGCTATACCCTGTTTTCCTATGCCGACATGCTGTAATTTCCATCCGGTCCAATAACTCGGGCAATATAGAATCATTATGGGAAGGGGTAACGTATGCAACCAGGGCAGATCCTTGAAAAATGTGAATCCCTTGAGATAAAACGGAAAAAGAAAATTCAACCCGACTATGTGGAGCTGGTGTTTTATACCCGGGACACGGCTGAGTGGATGAAGCTATTATCCGGAATATTCGGAAAGGCGGTAAAGCCCACATGGCAGAAACCTACGGATCATGATTGCAGCCTGACAAAACAATTTGGGGGAATTCGCGTTGAACAGACCCTTTTCATGAAAGACTTTCAGGAGTATATTGTCCTTGCCATGGTCTGGCCATGGAAAGACAAAACCCTGTCATCGCTCAAAATTCCGCTTATCCGGGCGGCCCAAAAGGTATGAGATTTGAGAGACGAAAAAACTGAAAATAATGCACTGGCAATCAATGAAGTCCAAATGGTTTTAGCCGAAAAGCGCACATCTTTATCCGTGATGCGGACAGGTATTACTGTATTGGCTCTATTTTATGCAGATTGAAGGTTTAACTTGCAATTCGAACCCATAACCATAAACAGGCAAACGGAATATCTAACACTGCTTCAGAGATGCCCCGAGAAAACATCGGATTATAGTTTTATCAATCTGTGGGGATGGGCCAAAGAGTATGGTCTTGAGTGGGCATGGACAGATGGCCTGGTCTGGATCCGTCAGACAATTCCTGTTGTACGGTTCTGGGCGCCAATCGGGCCATGGTTTGAGATCCGCTGGAAAGATCGATTTGCGGAATGTTGGAAGCGCGGGGATACTTTTCATCGTATTCCGGAAAAACTGATTCAGGTGTGGGAGAAAGAGATCGGTCAGTCGGTTGTTGTGGATGAAGATAGAGACCAGTGGGATTATCTTTATAATTTCCGTGAACTTTTGGAATTGAAAGGGAACCGGTTTCATAAGAAGAAAAACCTGCTGAACCAGTTCAGGAAAAAATATAAATATCAGTTTACCCCCTTTACCAGGGATCTGATTGACCGGGCATTGGCCATGCAGGAAAGCTGGTGCACCTGGAGGGATTGTGAATCCTCGGATTCCCTTTCTGCCGAGAACCGCGTGATCGAAAGGATTTTGGACAACTGGGGAGAATTGACTGGAATTTACGGCGGCGCAATCCTGGTGGATGATTCCCTGATCGCGTATACCATTGCAGAGAATATATCCGAGGACACACTGGTAATCCATTTTGAAAAGGGGAGTCCGGAATACCATGGTGTATATCAGGCGATTCATCAGATGTTTCTGGAATCTCTGGGGCCGGGCATTCAATGGGTTAACCGGGAGCAGGACCTTGGGGATGAAGGATTGCGGAAAGCCAAAATGTCCTACAATCCAGTCGATTTTTTAAAAAAATACAAGATGAACCTGTAGCAGGGCAGAAATTTCTTTACAAGTGAACCCATAATTTGTAAATTCTTCTGCAAATTCAGTATAGAATAATCTTAGAAAAAGGATGTTACACAATGAGCTATGATTTTAATGCAGACGAAATATTTAAAATGGCCGAGCAGATGGAGAAAAACGGTGCTGCTTTTTATCGCAATGCAGCAAAAAATGTGACTGAGGGAAAAAACAAGGAGATGCTGCTGAAGCTGGCTGCAATGGAAGATGCACATGAAAAGACCTTTACCAGGATGCGCGCAGCATTGACCGACCAGGAAAAGGCGGCAACGGTTTTCGATCCCCAGGGAGAAACTGTCCTCTATTTAAAAGCCCTGGTTGATACAAGGGTCTTTTTTAAAAAAGAGATCGATACAACTTCCATGAGAGATATCCTCAAGGAAGCGCTTCTGGCTGAAAAGGATTCCATTGTGTTTTATCTGGGCATGAAAGAAATGGTTCCGGAAAAACTCGGAAAAGCCCACCTGGAGGATATCATCAAAGAGGAGATGAATCATATCAAGATGATCGGCAGGGAATTATCCGCTACAAAATAGCTCCCCAAAAAATACTGCTGAAACCCATGCCCTTTCAAAATACAGGCTAACTGCTCTACTGATTCCCCCCTTGAATGGGGGAATGAGAACTACTAAAATAAATCTTGACAATGGTTTGATATCAAACTAATAAGGCCTTATGAATAGAGATCACATCCTTTTCATCATCGGCAGAATCAATTACAAGGTCAACCGGTTTCTCATCCGCGAGCTGAAAAAGCATCATATTAAGGGGATTGCCCCATCCCATGGGGAGATCCTTGGGGCCCTGCTGATAAGGGAGCGGCTTCAAATGAAAGAACTTGCTGAAATCATAGACAAGGATAAATCGACGATTACAGCCCTTGTCAATAAACTGATGGTTTTAGGGTATGTTGAAAAGGCCAAGGATGACGATGACAGCCGCATCAGCATCATCAGCCTGACGCAAAAGGGCAAAGCATTGAAACCGTCATTTCTTGAGGTTTCAAAAACAATGTGCGCAAGGGCCTATGACGGCATTTCCGAATCTGACAAAGAAAAACTATACGTGCTGTTAATGAAACTCAATAAGAGCCTGTAAATTTTTTTGGCAAAAAGGTTTGATGTCAAACAAATAAATTATAACAGGAAGGAGGAATATGGAATATCAAACAATACAGATTCAGGAAACAGAAGATAAAATCGGGGTGATTACATTAAATCGTCCTGAGAAACGGAATGCACTCTCCATTCAAATGCGAAATGAAATTTCTGACTGCCTGAAAAATTGGGAGGGTTCCGATCGGATCGGCGTGGTTATATTTACCGGGGCCGGGGGGATGTTTTCAGCTGGATTTGATTTGAAAGAATTCAGCCAGCCGGCAGCATTACATGACGTTTATACATCATCTGCTGCATATCACCGAATAATCTGGAAGTATCAAAAACCGACCATCGCAGCTGTAAGTGGTCCCGCACTCGGGGGTGCATTCGATCTTTCCACGCTCTGCGATATCCGAATCTGCAGTCAATCTGCGATTTTTGGACATCCGGAAATTAAATTCGGTGCGCCTCCTTTGTTTACACCGCTTCGGTGGATCATCGGCAGCGGGTTGGCAAGTGAATTATGCCTGACCGGGCGAAGAATCGATGCTGCCGAAGCATATCGGATCGGCCTTGTCAGCGAAGTCATTGCGGATGAAGGTGATCTGTTACATAAAGCCATCTCCATAGGCAGAACGATTCTGGAAGCGCCGATTGAAACCTTGAAATATGTCAAAGGATATCTTGCAGGGAATCTTGGAAAAAATTTTGAAGATTCATTTTGTATTGAACATGATAAACCTTTTCAGGAAATGATATCCAAAATGTCGTGATTTATCGGACAATGTATCCCGGCGCTGGGCATGGCGGATAACCAACCCATGCCGGTGTTTGAAGAATAAAAACCAAAAGGAGGTCCATCATGTCAAATACGCTATGGCAGTCAGCGGCACAAACCATTGTGAATGCCGGACAAGTCCCCATTCCCGTCAACGATACCCTGCTGCAACTGGTACAGACCATTATGGATGAAAAGGAGGCCGAATTCATCCAGATTTTCACTAAAGCATTGAATCACGATGAGATTTCGCAAAAATCCCATCTGGAGCCCACCCGTTTGAACGATATGCTGAATGGGCTGATGACCAAGGGAGTGATCACCGGCATTCCCAGCAAAAGCTCGGGGGAAGTGATCTATCGACTCATGCCTCCTATACCGGGACTGTTTGAGTTTACGCTCATGCGAGGTGAAACCGGTGCAAAGGAAAAAAAACTGGCCAATCTTTTTCATCAGTTGTTTGGGGAATTATCGAATATGGTGCAGGGGAATTATGATCTGGCCATGGAAATGTTCAAGACCGCCCGTCCCATTACCCGTGTGGTACCCATTCACCAGCAGATCGATCAGAAGATCGACAACATCATTCCCCATGAGGACATCTTTCAGATCATAGACAAGTTCGACACCATCGCCGTAGCTTATTGTTATTGCCGTCACGAGCGGGAGCTGCTGGGGCATGCCTGCCAGGTGACGCAGGAAAAGGAAAACTGCCTGTTTTTCGGGCAAACCGCCAGGTTTGTTGTGGATTACAAATTCGGGCGGCTCATTTCAAAAGACCAGGCCCACGCCATCATCGAGAAGGCCAAAACAGACGGTTTGGTACATAAGAGTTTTCACATCCGGCAGGATATCGAAAAAGATGAATTCGCCATCTGCAACTGCTGCAAATGCTGCTGTGGTACTTTTCAGCTCTATTACAACGGTGCATCGCCCATGCATACCTATACCTCCTTCTTGGCGCAATGCGACAAGGACGCCTGCACCGGCTGCGGGTTGTGCGAGGAGAAGTGTCCCATGGAAGCCATCTTCCTCCAGGATGAAACAGCTTGCGTCCACGAGGTCAAATGCATCGGGTGCGGTGTTTGCGTGGAGCATTGTCCGGTCGAGGCCATTCAGCTCAAGCGGACCGGTATGCGGGAAGCTTTTGTTCCGCCAGGCAAACGGGCGGTGGGATAACGTTATGGGAAACCATGCCCTTCTGGAATGGAAGGGCATGGTTATTTTCCGTTTAAAGACCAGTCATAATCCAGATAGTGAATGGCAATGCTGTTTTTTTTACTCTTCAGACTGTTCCGAAGCTCATCCTGCGTATATTGAATGAAAAACCCGATGATATCCTTGTTGAAATCTTCCCCGAACCATTTGAATATCGCACTCACGTACAGATCGTTTCCATCCAGGTAATTATGTTTCGGGTCATTGAGAAATCTGCGGGTCGCATCATTCAACTGGCTGTCCAGGAGGTTTCCCACATAGGCTTCCGGCCGGAGAGGAGGGCAGCTCCTGGATGCACAGTTGATGGCAAAATGCACCCTTGGATCTTTAAATCTGGGCCGCAGAATGGCATGTTCGATCTCATCCAGGGTAATGATCTTTCCATTCATTCGAACAATTTTTTTCTTCCAGGGGCTTGAAAAAAAACCGCCCAGGTCCTTGATGGATTCAACCCCGGGATATCCGGTAAGGATCAGTTTGATGGTCCATGCGTTATAGGCATTGATGTAAAAAGTAAACTGCTCGTTTTTGGACAGCGTGTTCGGGTCTGCCTGCTCCAGAATTTTAAGGTAGTCATCCAGTCTGGCCTCATCCTGTTTAAAACCCTGATAATTGACATTACTGCCCTGGGCATATTTTTTCAGCAGGCTGTCAAACAGGGAGTGATCAACCCTGTCCATGGATCGCGCCGGTTCCGGAGCCGGAAACACTCCGGCAATGACCAGACCAGCCATCAGGAAAATGCTCCACTGTTTTATCTTTCTCATGGTTATCTCCTTCCTTATCCCCTCATCCACTGATGATATTTTCCCACCCATTGGAGTAGTTTTTCCGGAGCATGAGCTTTTTTCCAGTTTCCGGCTGCATACTTGTTGGCCTCGGCAAGGGTCGGATAGATGTGTATGGTACCCAGGATTTTGTTCAGACCCAGTCCATGCTTCATGGCCAGGACATACTCGGCGATGATATCACTGGCATGAGGTCCCATGATCGTGACCCCTAATATTTTGTCTTTTCCCGGCACGGTGAGAACCTTGACCATGCCGTGGTTTTCGGAATCTGCAATGGCCCGATCCAGATCATCCATCCCATAGATCGTTACTTCATATTCGATCTTTTTTTCCTGAGCCTCTGTTTCATTGAGACCAACGCGGGCTACTTCCGGATCTGTGAAGGTGGCCCAGGGAATCACCCGGTAATCAGCCTTGAATGTTTTGAATGTCCCAAAAAGAGAATTTACGGAAGCATACCATGCCTGATGAGCGGCTGTGTGCGTGAACTGATAGGGGCCGGCAACATCCCCGGCACAGAATATGTTCGGGAAATTGGTTCGGAGAAGTTCATCGGTTTGAATGGTTTTGTTTTTTGCGATCGCAACGCCAATATCCTCCAGTCCAAACCCGCTGGTATTGGCAATGCGGCCGACAGCCACCAGGATCGCGTCGAATTGGATATGGATTTCCTCTCCCTTGTGTTCACAGATCAATAACTTCTGCCCATCCTGTACCAGAACCTCTTTGGCTGTATGGCCGGTCAGTACACGGATCCCTTCGGTTTCAAATTTTTGTTTGATGGCATTGGCGATTTCCGGATCTTCCCGTCCCATAATTCCCGGCATCATTTCCACCTGGGTGACCTTGCAGCCGATGCGGGAAAACGTTTGGGCCAATTCGCATCCAATGGGTCCTCCGCCCAGAACCACCATTTGAGACGGGCGATTCCGGAGTTTCCATACATTGTCGGATGTCAGGTAGTCAACCTGGTCAAGCCCTTTGATGGACGGAACCAACGGCCGGGCTCCTGTGGCAACAACAATACTGCGTGTGGTCAGGATCTGATCATTCACCCTGACTTCATAAGGCGAAATGATTTTCGCTTCTCCTTTTATCACATCCACTCCCAGTTCCGTATACCGCTTGACAGAATCGTGGGGTTCAATTTTTTGAATGATTTGCTGCACCCGTTCCATGAGGTCTTCAAACCGGAAATCAAATCTGCCGGTCTGAAATCCGAACTCCTTGGCCCGCTTAGCATAGGAGAGCATTTTGGCAGACCGGATCAGGGCTTTACTCGGGACGCAACCGGTGTTCAGGCAGTCTCCTCCCATTTTATGCTTTTCAATCAGGGCGACCTTTGCCTTTACTGCTGCGGCAATGTAAGAAGTAACCAGACCTGCAGAGCCCGCACCGATCACGACAAGATTGTAATCGAATTTTTTCGGTTTTTTGAATCGCGTTAACACTTTCCGGGCTTTTATGGTTTCGACCATTTTTTTGGCAATCAGGGGAAAAATCCCCAGAAGGGAAAAAGAGAAAATCAGACCCGGCGACAGGATGCCTTTCAGGGACTCAAGCTGGCCCAGTTGTGTTCCGGCGTTTACATAAACAATGGTTCCGGCCAGCATGCCGATCTGACTGACCAGATAGAAATGGGTTGTCCGTATCATCGTCAGTCCCATAAGCAGATTGATGATGAAAAATGGAAAATACGGCACCAGCCGGAGGGTGAAAAGATAAAAAGCGCCATCTTTTTCAATACCCTGGTTGATGGTTTTGAGTTTATCTCCGAACTTTTTTTGGATATAATCCTTTAACAGGAATCGGGAGGTCAGAAAAGCCAGGGTCGCACCGATGGTGCTGGCAAAGGAGATCAGGATTGTCCCCAGGATCAGTCCAAACAGAGCACCACCAGCAAGGGTCATCACCACTGCTCCTCCGGGCAGGGACAGGGCGGTGATCAGGATATAGATCATCACATAGATCGCGGGTGTGGAGATCGGATGGACAGCATAATACGCTTCAAATGCCCGTTGCTGGAGCTTGAGATACTCCAGTGTCAGGTATTGTTTCAGGTCATAGGCCCAGAAGAGATACGCAAGCAATGCGATCATGATGACAATGATGATTTTGGGGAGCATCCTTTTCATTTCCGATTCCTTTCCGGATGAACGGTTCTGGTTTTTCGTAAAAGTGTTTGAACCGTATCAGACTAGTTCCGCAATTCATATGCCGTATTCGGGTAGATCGATTTTTCTTTTCAAATGATGGCATGAAATTTGGATAACCGTAAAGGAGGCTATATCATAAACCAATTGGAAATGACAGCGTCTGTATAGAAATGGGTGAAATCAAAACTGTTGAATAATCAATGATGTGGGAGCGGCTTCCAGCCGCGATATGGCTTTTTTCAAGATATCAATCAAGACAGTACTGTCGCAGCAAGATGCCGCTCCCACAATGGGATTAACCAAAACGATTGGATATGAGACAGATCTGTTTCAGGATTATCAGGAGATGACAGATGGATCGTTATAAATGCCCGTGCACATATATTTATGATGAAAAAAAAGGATGCGCTGAGTTCCGGAATTCACCGGGCACAGGTTTTCAGGATCTCCCGGATGAATGGGCCTGCCCGAAGTGCGGTTATGAAAAAGAGTGTTTTCAAAAACTGGAAGAGGATGCTGAAGAATTCATTATGCAGTCCGGACAAGGAGAAAAAATGACAAAGCATGAGGTGGTTGTATTCAAACCCTACCCGTTTGTAATCGGACAGAAAATCCATATTGAGGAGGGCCCGAGAAAAGGGGACTGGGAGGTGATCGGTGTGAGTGACCGAACTGTAACATTGAAGTGTCCGATATCCTTCAGGGAGTTTGAGTGGAAGCAGTTCTGTTATTTTGTGGAAGATCAGCTTGGCCGGGAATGGCCGCAAAAGGATTGATATGAACCAGATTCAATTGTCTTCTCTGGAATACCATCGGCAAACCGAGTATAGACGGAATTCAATGACAGGCCACTCCCTTAACTGGGCCAGTCAGCCGGATGTATACAAAGGTTACGACGGGATTTCATCCATTCCTCTTTGCCAGGGAAAGCCCCTGGAAAATCAGGATCTCTGGCAGATGCTTGACCGGAAAAGCCCTATGCTTCCTCCTGATATAACATTTGAGACTCTATCCGATATCCTGCACCTGACCAACACATTGACGGCAAAGGTCCGATACCCTGGGCAGGATTTCTATTACAGAAGCGCTGCATCTGCAGGAGCCCTCTATCCCAATGAAATCTATCTGGCCCATGACGGGATTTTGGATCTGAATCCGGGTCTGTATCACTACGGGATCAAGAAAAGGGTGCTGTATCCCCTTCGCAGGCAGAAGGTCATCCAGCCGATCCTGGATGCGATGGGTTTTCAGGAGAAAACCCATGTGGTTTCAAGCCTGCTGATCACCGGGATCTTTTTTCGAAGCTCCTGGAAGTATCGGGCAAGAGCCTATCGGTATGTGCTTCTGGATGCCGGACACCTGCTGGAAAACCTGATTCTGTCTCTGCAATACCTGTCCATTCCATTTTCTGTTCATTATCGTTATCCTGACCGGGAAATGAATCAGATCCTGGGAGTTAACGGAAAGCAGGAGGCGTGTATTGCCGTTGTCCATATTCATGATGATTCAAAACCGGATCAGGAACGGAAAAGGGAGGAACTGTTGCCGCTGCCGGAAACAATTCTCCAGTCCAGCAAGGTTTCAGGACAGGAAGTTGTCTACCCGGAGATTCTGGGCATCCATGAAGCTGGAATGGAAGATTCCGGTTCTGCCGGTGCAGGCATGCCCTTGAAACACGATCTGGGAGTAACCGTTCAACACTGGCAGGAGATAGAGAGGAACGGAAACAGAACCAACGGAGTACTGTATCCGGATCTCCTGTACCGCCGCCGGTCAAAACGGAATTTTATTTCCCATCCCATGCGGTTGGATGATTTTCATGGATTGCTGGATCTTGTTTGTTCTTCTTATACTTCTGTTGAAAAGAAAAAGGATTATGCAGCTGGATTACAGATCGGATTTCTGGCCGGTAATGTTGATGGCGTAGCGCCGGGTTTTTATCTGTTGAACCCGTATGATCGAAAAATCGGCCTGGTTCGAACCGGCCGGATGACAGGTTTCATGACCAATGCCTGTCTCAATCAGGACTGGCTGGCCAATGCATCGGTTCACTTTCTGTTTTTGGCCAATCTTCGTTTTCTGGACCGGCATTGGGGCGCGCGCGGATACCGGCATGCCATGATCACCGCCGGCAGAATCGGGCAGATGATCTACCTTGGGGCAACAGCCTTGAACATGGGAGCCTGCGGCATCGGCGCATTTTATGATGATGAAGCCAGGGTAATCCTTGATCTGAATGAGGAGTCCTCTTTGCTGTACCTGGTGGCAGCCGGTGTGGTGAAGCGGATATAAATCAATTATCAGAATCAATACCTCAAGAAAACCGCATCCGGAAACTCTTTTTTATTCAAAAAACAGATTGTCTGATCGAATTCTCCTTGAATTCCGGATCGATTGTTCTGTATAAATTCATAAGGAGATTCAATGCACATCAGATCAGGATATAAGGGAGATTATCATGGGGAATCAATTTTTTAAGGCGCTGGTTGTGGAAGAGGCGGATAAAGGGGTTTTTACCCGTAAGATAAAAGACAGAACAATTCAGGACCTGCCTGCCGGTGATGTACTGATCCGGGTTCATTATTCATCCCTGAATTATAAGGATGCGCTTTCTGCAAGCGGTAACCGGGGCGTCACGAGAATCTATCCGCATACACCCGGCATCGATGCCGCCGGAGTCGTTGAAGAGAGCAAAAATGATTCCTTCCGTCCAGGAGACAAGGTTCTGGTCACCAGTTATGACCTTGGCATGAATACCAGTGGCGGATTCGGGCAGTATATCCACGTTCCAGCCGAATGGGTCGTAAAACTGCCGGATCAACTTAGCATGAA
>PNOB01000113.1 GCA_013824585.1 Desulfobacterium sp.
CTTTTCTGGGCACTGACTTTCGCCGGTGTGACGCGTTTTAATAGTTTTAAAATTGGCTCACTTGCTCATTTCCTCTTTTCGGTAAACACCAGTTCAACCCGGCGATTTAATCGTCTTCCCTCAGGAAAATCATTTGTTCCCAAAGGACTGGCGGCTCCCAATCCATATGTTGTTATCTGTCTGCTATCCACTCCGTTTTTCATCAGAAAATCAGTTACCATTTGAGCCCTGAGCAGAGACAAGGATCTATTATAATCGTCCGGTCCTGAGGAATCCGTATAACCGATAATTTTTACGGATAGGGCAGGATTCTGTAAAAGAATTTGAGTCACTTTTTCCAGCTCTTTACGATCCTGTTGTGAAAATGAATTCGAATTATGTGGAAAGGGAATAATAAGCTTATCTATTGTTTGATTCCCTTTTATTTCAGCGGCTGGTGAAAATTGTCTTTCTTCCAGTTCACTGCGATTCTGTCCTTCTGTTGATGCAGAACTTTCCTCCATCTCCGGGACCTTATCTTCATTGCCCAATGTGCTTTTCCGGGCATGATTTTCCGTTGTGGAGTATCCATCCTGAGAAACTGAATTCATTTTTACAGCCTGCCCGGTTTCAGAGGATCTGCTGTTGGAAAACACTTCATCATCCAAAAGCAAAGATTCTTTTTCACTCTTTTTGGGCCTGTGTATCGGAATCTCAATAACCGATTCCCCGGGTTGTTCAATTCCGGTATCCATGGATGGAGATTGTTTGTGGGGATTCGTAAGCTGATTCCATTGTTGTTGAATCTGATCCGGCAAGGTTGAAGAATGATAAATAAAATATCCAACGATAATAAATAATATAAATAAAAAAATGATGCTTGCCTTTAAAATAGATCGATTTGCACTTATGTTTTGATACACATGGGCAGAAGGTGAATCCACCGCATTCCTCTCAAAAAAAACTTCAGATTGCATTTTGGAATTCGGGATCTCCTCGGCTATTTTATCGATCCGGGGGATATATTTAGGTATACGAAGATCCCCAGCGCATTCCCGTATTATTTTTTGATCAATTTTCCGTTTTTCTTTCACGAAACCGGTCAATAGTGCATGGTCACATATGATATTCACCATTCTTGGAAATCCACCGGAATATCTCATGATCTCCTGAATCGCATCTGAGGTGAAAATCATCTCCTCTGTACCAGCCACCTTCAACCGATGGGTAATATAGGAATGGATTTCTTCCTGATTCAACGCGCTCACCTGATAGTTTAAGGTAATCCGTTGGCGCAATGCACGGTTTCGATCTTCCCATAAAAGACCATTAAATTCATCCTGCCCGACAAAAAAAATATTCAAAAGTTTGGTGCTCTGTTTTTCAATGTTCGAGAGGACTCTGATTTCTTCAAGAAGCTCATACTTGAGACGCTGAGCTTCATCAATAATCAACAGCACCTTTTTGCCGTTCCGATAAGCAGTATTTAAAAACCCTTGAAAAAATTGTAAAAATTCACCTTTGCTTTGAAACCATTTATCGGCTCCAAAAGCAGATGCGATATAATTGAAAAAATCAAGTATGCTCAGATCGGGGTCAGGAACGGTTGCAACGATCACATCCGATTCCATGCTGTTGACCAGCGCATTGATCAGCGTTGTCTTCCCGGTGCCAACATCCCCGGTAAGCAATAAAAATCCTTTGTTGTCCAGAATGCCGTATTTTAAAACCGCAAAGGCCTCTTTATGTTTTTCTCCAAGCCAAAGAAATTTTGGATCAGAACTGATCTGAAAAGGCTTATATGTTAAATGATAGTGTGAAAGATACATTATGCTCCGCTGCCTGCTCATCAATATGGTTTCAAGGGGCAGGCATCCCTTTTTTGGCAATGATTTTAAGAAGATTTATAATCTCGTTATTTTGTCTGATAATTTCATCATACTTAAGCAGCATGATCTGGTTCTGATCGATCTGTTTCTGATATTGATCATACAGCATCTTGATCGATTTCCCGGTATACATGGTTCCCAACGCAACCTGTCCCAGTTTATAATCCGAATTCATGGAAGAGTTGGGCGGCGGTACCAGGGCATGATATTCCTTTTCATATTGCTCAGCCATCTCATCCATGGATTCACAAAAAAGAGTTGATGGACAACCCAGAACACCCAATAAAACAAATAATAAAAAAATTCTCTGTTTCTGACGCATATCAACACCTCATTTTTTCAATATAGTAGAAGGTGGATAGTAAATGAACTTCCAGTCTGAATATTTCTCTTTGTTCTGAAATGTTTCATTTTCCAAAGAAAAATTACCGGTTTTCATCGGCTTGCCATTACTTGTGCTATAAACCCCGATAAGCCTTCCGTTTCTACCAAAGACCATCCCCCACTTCCCATCTTTGGAAAAGGGGTCCGCGTACAGTTTCCGAAGATGCCTCTTGATACCGGGAAACCTTGGATCTTTCAGCAGATCAGCCAGGCCGGAGGGGTATCTGTTGTAGTCATCTGTTCCTGCATTATAGTAGGATTCAATTCCTTTCCGGATCTGGTTTCCCCGGAAAAGAAGTTCCGTCTCCAGATCTCTTTGAATCACTGTACGCCAGTATCGACTGACACCAATCAATGCGATCCCGGTTACAATCACCAGAACCAGTACAGTCATGTAGGTGAACCCATCATGGTGTAAATGATCGGCAGACCGTTGGCCTATACTAAAGCTCATTTCATATTTCCTGAATTTCAGACCGGTTCCGGATTCATATTGTTGTTGCTACCATTCATTATACGGGATACCGTTCAACCCGACAAAATAGCTCCCGCTGTGGATATCAAAAACAGCCCCCTCCTCCCCCTCTTCAGGAGGAATAATAATCCAGGTTGATGTTGAATTGGTGAACGGATCTTTCGGCAAATCACGAATATATTTTTTTTCTTTGAGTTCTTCCAGCGTATCTGGAAATTTTCCGTGATCTGCATAATATTGATCAATGACATCCCGCAAAACAAAAAGCGTATTCAACAAAGAGGTTTCTCTGGCCCGCACAATGGCCCGCTGCATATTCGGCAGGGCTATATTGGTCAGGATTCCGATGATCGCGATAACGATCATCATTTCGATCAGCGTATACCCGGCCCTTCCGGAAAGCATTTTTACTGAATCTGCAATCTGTTTTTTGATCATGCAGGGATTCTCCTGCCGGTCTGTTCTGCAATTGTCATCACCAATCTTTGTAATTGCTCCCATCCAGTGCCTGCTTATCGCTTTTCGAATACACATCATATACATCCTGGCCCCCCCAGATATCACTCTGGTAATCATCGGAATAAGAACGCTGTCCCCATTCCCCATCCTCTGTCATCGGATCTCTGGGGATACGCCGTAATAATTTCATTTTGACAGGAACCGGGCCGGAACCGACCTCTACCCCTTTCACCAGGATCTCCAGCGTTTCCGGGTATCCGCTGGATAGCGCCTGGACTTCTATCTTTTTTTCATCAACAAGCTGCTTGTATTGGTCAATCGCTTTTCGAATCACCCTCAAGTTCTGTCTCAGTTCGATCTCCCTGGTGCGCTTATAGGTCATCTGCGAAAGAGGTAAAATGCCTGATGCAAGTATGGATAAAATCGTTATTACGACAAGAAGCTCAATCAGGGTAAGACCGGCATTATGTTCACGCCAACTTCCCATGATTTATCCTTTAAAAGCCCAGTTGCGATCTACAACATGGATATCTGAATCAAATTCCTTTCTTTTTTTGTATTCATCGTTTATTGCTCTTGCAGACTTCAAATCGAAAAATTTTCCGACAAAAACACGATAAAATGCCCCTTTATCCGGAATTTTTGCATACACAACAAAACATTCATAATTCATGCTTTCCAGTTTATGAGCACGGCTTTCCGCCTGATCTTTTCGAGCATAGGAGTTGACATGAATACTGAAAGGAATGGAATCCGGCCAAAAATATTTTTCTCCTGTGTTCTCATCTGTTGTTTTTCCCGGTATTTCCCTTTCATCGCTTTTTAAAACCGGTTCTTCCATCAAGATCGGTTCTTCCACCAAGGCTTTTTGTGATCCGTCTTTGTTCGGTTGAACAACTTCAGGCATCTGCTCATCTTTTTCACCCATAACCGGTTGAGATGGGATCACGACCGCGGGTTCTGATAAAAAGTCATCCGTGCTTTTCTGGTAACTCTCATATGGTTCAGATATTGAAAAATGTTCTTCCTTGCCGGACCATATCTGAGTCACATTTTCTCCAGGGATCTCCTGCTGATTAATCACATAGGGAGTTATGGACATCAGGATGTCTGTTTTTTCGCTGCCCCTGTCTGTGCTGGTAAACAATCGACCGACAATAGGAATCTCTCCAAGATAAGGAATTTTTTGTACGGTTTCTCTTTCTTCATCCCGAATCAGTCCTCCGATGATGATGGGCTCTCCATCTCGAACCGTTAAAACACTTTTTGCTTTCCGGGTGTTGATCGAATACTCCGGATCCTCGGGTGTGCCTACATTTTGACCTAGGACACTGATCTCAAGAGTCAGATCCAGTACGATCTCCCCATGAAAATTGATCACTGGATTTGCTTCAAGCTTTACACCGACATCCTGATATTGAAAATCATATGTGACATTTCCGGTAGTATCGACTCGTCTGTTTGAGCGGAGGGGTACTCTTTCGCCTATATGGATGTTTGATTTTTCGTTATTCCTTACCCTGATCTGTGGATTTGCAAGGGTTCGGGTATCGCCATCCTTTTTTAACAGATGCAAGATTGCCGTTGGTATGGACAACATCATTTCTTTCTTTGAAATCTCTCCCAGGGCAAAACCGGAAGCAACCCCGGCAAATGTTGAATCCGATTGGATGGTTTCAGCGGCTTCTCCGACCCCGAAAGTGATGGACCCGGGATTGACTTCAATCCCAAGCTGCTTTTCTTTGGAGCGGGTCGCTTCCAGGATCTCAACATTTAACAGTACCTCTGAACTGGGCCTGTCATTGGCCTCGATCACCCTTGAAGCGATTTCCAGTAGTTCTTCAGGCCCGCGGACAACTACTGCATTCAATTTCTCATTTGCAATCACATCCCTGCCCTTCAGAATCTTTCCCAGAAGTCCAACCGCTTTTTTGGCCTCAAGATGGGAGAGATAAAAAGTCCTGATTTTTAGTTCTTCATATTCTTTTACTTTTGATGGCGTATTCGGATAGACCAGTATGGTATTCTCATCTACCATTTTCCCTGACAATTGATTGGAATCAAGCAATGCCTCAATAAAATCCGAATAGGAAACATCTGTCATAAACAAGGTTACCTTGGTATCATTCACATCTTTATCAAAAATAAAATTGATTCCGGACAGTCTTGATAATACTTCAAATACATTGATGATGGATGTTTTCTTGAATTTAAATGAAACCGGTTTCTGGGGTTGATGCAAGATGTGAAATTTTTCTTTTTGTTTTTTCCCATCCTGCAGATCTGGGCTCTTCTTTTTAAATAATTCCATGGCTTCCAGCGCTCTTTTGCTGGAAGGATCCAGTGCCAGCGATTTAAGAAAGGCTTCCCGTGCTTGAAAATACTTCTGTGCCTTCATGAAATTCTCTCCACGGGTGACAAGATGCTCAGCCTCCTTTTGTTTTCTTGCCTTTTCTATGATATGCCCGGCTTTATTACCGGACGGGTTGAAAGCGATACTGAGCTGCAACTCAACAATCGCTTCATCAAACCGGTTTTCCTTCAGAAATGATTCCCCCCTTGCCATATGCATATTCGAAGCCTCAATCTTGGCTCTGGTAAGCTTCATCTTCAAATCAACATTATCGGGATCCTCTTCAATCTGGCTCTGATAATACTGAACGCTTTGGTCCCAGTCCCCCTGATTGGCAACCTGTGAACCTTCATCCGGATTGAATGCACTGCTGTTGCATCCGCATAAACAGGCGCCCATGAAAATCAGTAAACATAAGTATTTGCAAGCTCTTATTTTCACTATGGTACAGTTCATAATCCCACCTAAAATTCTATGGTAAAAAATCGCTGATATCAATGGTGACAGACTGCCCTTGTTTCTCAGATCTGATTGTCAAGGCAGTATCTGAAATATTCTCAACCCGGTACTGCCCATCGATGATATCTCCATTCCGGACAATGAAAATATCTTTGCTCCGTTCAAGGAATATATATTTCTGGCCATTGCTTTCACAGGAGCCAAACACGCTGAACTGCTCCAGCCCCTGATTCATATCGTTTTTTCCCTGCTCCTGTTTGGCTGTCGCATTCATCTCCTCCTGTGTTTGCCGGGAAGAGATTGGTTTGGCTGGAATCGAGGAGATGGAATCCCTGGAAGTAGTTTTTTCAAAAATATTTCTAAACACACTGGCCTGCTGATGTCTGGGGTTCAATAACGGACCCAGCAGCAAATCCGAATCCAACGATTTTGCCGGTTCCTTATGAATCTTTTTGCTGGTGACCGCAAGCTTTCCGGATGTATAAGTTAAACGGCCAACGGATTCCTGTTTATAAGGATTCATGATCCGATACATCAATGAAATGATAAACAGCGCTGCAAGAACGATCAATATTTTTTGCTTTTTATCCATATACAGAACAATCTGATCCTGAATGAAAAATGGTTCAATGCCCTTCCGGGTTTCAGCATATTTCTATCGGCAGCAGGTGGAAATCTTCAATCTCATATCCACCTGATCCTTTTCCGATCCTTTTTTAAGTGACAAATGTTCAATACAAAACAAACTGGGAGACCCGTGAATGTCCGCCAGCAAACCCTTCATGCCCTCATATGTTCCGGAAACGGATAATGAGGTTGAATATTTCCATAAAGAAAGCTCCTCTTTCCGATCCGGAGTAAACTGAATCTTTCCCGAAGTCATACCATTTTTATTGAAAAACGAACTGATTTCAGTTGCCTTATCAGAAAGATCCGCCATCTCCGGGAGTGACCCCAGAAATGCCTCCAATGCCATTTTTCGATTTTCATACCCTGTAATAACATCCGGATCATCCGGCTTCTGGTTCCAATCTTCCCGAAGCGCTGTATAATTTTTATTTTGTTCTCTGATTTTTTCCTGTTGATTCTGAATTACAGTAACCTGCATGATCAAATTTACAAAAAAAACCAGAAGTAAAAGAGACCAATAAATTTTATAGGTATAAAAAATTTTAGATAAACGATAAAAGTCCATGGTATTCTTTTTCATCAATGTTTTGAAAGCCCCTTCAATATCTGACCCAGCATTACAGGTTCACTGCCGGTGAATAGTTTCTCAATGGAAATGGTACTCTCGAGAGTGAACCCGATACCATTTTTCAGGGGATCTGCTGATTCAACAGCAAGTACGGGTTTCAGACCCAGATCCTGAATAATGGTTGTTTTGATCAAATCCCATTCTTCAAGCCGTCTGAAAAAAAAAGTGATCTTGTGGGCTGCATCCGCTCGTCCTTTCATGATCAATTTGTCATAATTATCCGAAAGAGAAAAAGACTCGATATAAAGTCCTTCTGGAATTTTTCTTTCCAATTGATCCAAAAAACGGTTCCAGGGAAAAGCATCCCTTGCAATGAATACATTCATTTCTGCTATCTGTTTTGTTAAACGGCGGATATCTTCTTGAGCAGGCTTTTTCCGTTTTTCCAGTTGATGTCTGGTTTTCTGGGATATCATTTTTTGCATTCTGGCAATCTTCAGATCATATTCCCTGATCTGTGTCTGGTAACTGAAATATTGATACAAGGTTCTGCCGGACAGGCTCACGGTAAGAACGACTGCCGCAATTATCAGGGTCGTTATCAAACGTTTGTCCAGATATTCATGTGTTGCAAGGTTGATTTCTATCGGTCTCAAAACGGACTCCGTTGCTTATGTTGAAAGACTTTGCGCTGCACCAATTGCAGAAGAAAGTGATGAAAGCCTGGTGCGCGATACCGGATCATCCGGATCCATATCTGTTTTGATTAAATGCACCTCTTCAATAATGGACACATCCATATTGCTCAGGGTTTTAAACACATCTTTCAGTTCCTTGTGAAATGCCACCTGACTGCCGACATATAATTTCTCAATCTCCCTATCCGGATTGATGTTAAAATAATGCTGCATCGTCATATCCACATCCTGAAAAAAATGAAGATCCGAGAATCCTTTCTTGACCCCGTGATAAAATGCCAGCCTGCCATTCTCAAAGACAAAAAAAGTAAAAAATTTTTCATAAAGTCCCAGAAAAGCGATGATTCCTTTTTCCGGAAGCATGGTCTGAAAAAAATTATATTGATTGATTCCGGCAGGCCGTATCACTCTGGGCAACAGCTTTACGTTGATTAGATTGTTTTCATAGTCTTTGATCACATCGAGAATCCCTGCCGTAACCAGAAGATGTCTATCCTTTTCACCCGGTTTGTCAATCATATGATAGGAAATCTTCGTACTCTCCATTGGAAAATGAAGGGTTTTTTCCATTTCCCAGGCGATCATCTTTTCAATTTCCGATTTTGATTTGGGCAGTTCTTCAAATTTCTGAATCGAAATTTTAACAATCTCATTTGGAATCGAAACACCAAGGTTGGAAACCCGTTCCTGGGTCTCCTCGAGCGCCTTCCGGATGGTTTCACGAAACAACTCTTCGGAAACAATATTCTTCTCCTTATACGACAGGTTTATCACCTCTTCGGGAAAAAGAACAATACTGCCATGCAGCAGCCGCCATCCGCTTTTTTCCTTTTCAACCTGAGCTACCGTTATTCCGGCCTCACTGATCTCGATTCCCGTCAGTATTCTGTCAAATTTTCGAAAAAACATTTCGCTCTTTTTACTCCGGTTTTATGGTTCCTGAAAAAAAATCAATATATCATAACGAATCGGCAGGATTCCGAAATCACATCTCTCAATCCATATCAGGAAACGGTTTCGATGAATGTCACTCTGTTGGCTTCCGCCAGAGTCGTAATACCATTGAACACCTCCTGTATGGCTGCTTTTCTCAGGAAAGTAGTGCCGGAAGCCAATGCTTTTTTTTTCAACTCTGCAATGGAAGAACGTGCGATAAACAACTCCTTCATATCATCGTCTAGTTCAACCATTTCAATGATCGCTTTTCTTCCTTGAAAACCAGTACCCTTACAACTTCCACATCCTTTTGCTTCAAAAAATACATGACCCTTACATTTTTCCGGGTCAAGTCCTGAGTCAGTCATCACTTCATTGGATAACCTGGTCTCAACCTTACAGTGGCAAAGGGTTCGAATCAAACGCTGTGCGACAATGCAATTCAAAGCCGACATCAGGTTGTAAGGTTCGATTCCCATATGTATAAAACGATTAATCACTTCAAATGAACTGTTGGCATGAACTGTTGTAAAAACAAGATGACCTGTGAGGGCCGACTGAAGAGCGATCTGTGCGGTTTCCGAATCCCGGATTTCACCTACCAGAATTTTATCCGGATCATGACGTAAGATGGAACGTAATCCGCGGGCAAAGGTCAGACCGGTTTTTTCATTTACCGGTATCTGCGTAATTCCTTTCAGTTGATATTCTACCGGATCTTCAATCGTAATGATTTTTACATCCCTGCTGTTCACCTCCGACAGCGCCCGATACAGTGTTGTTGTCTTTCCGCTTCCGGTAGGGCCGGTCATCAGAAACATCCCATATGGAGCGTGAATCATCCTCCTTATCCTGAAAAGCTCTCCTTTGGGAAGATCCATTGAATCCAGTCTGAACTCCCCTTTTTTGGATGCCATGGTCTCTCTGTCCAGAATTCGGATCACAGAATCCTCACCAAAAATCGTGGGCAAAATCGAAACCCTGAAATCAATATTTCGATCTCTGACTTTCAGTTTGAACCGGCCATCCTGGGGGATCCTTTTCTCCGATATATCCAGTTCAGACATGACCTTGATCCTGGAGATAATGGAGCTCTGATATTGAATGTCCAGCGGATCCGTAGCCTGATGAAGCATTCCGTTGATCCTGTACCGGATGATCACCCCTCGATCGGATGATTCAATATGAATATCGCTTGCTTTTTTATTGATGGCATCCAGGATCGTGGAATCAACCAGTTTAACAATGGGACTTTCTTCCGCAGACACGCTTTCAATGCTGAGGATATCTTCCCCCTTATCCGATTCCCTGACAATCGAAAGCCTCATATTATCGGAAACACTATCGAGAACATTCCGTGAAGATTCCATTTTCTTCAATAATTCGGAAACTTTTGTTTCACTGGCAACCACCACAGATATTTTCAGATCCGTCAGCATTTCAAGTTCATCAATGGCCCGAAAAGCATGCATCGGTTCTGCAACCGCAATCACCAATTCGTTCTCTTTTTTTTCATAAGGGACAAAATTATACTTTGCCATCAATTCAAAATGGATCATGCTTAACAATTCAGGATCATCTATATTTTTCAATTCAACGTATTTAAATGAGTACTGTGCCGCCATGATCCTGGCCAGTTGCTCATGGTCAATAAATCCTTCTTCAATGCACAACTGACCTACCATTTGCTTGCTGATTGTTTTTTTGGACAATACAAAATCCAACTGGTCGGAGGTCATGAAACCCAACCGGATTGCCCAATCTCCGAATCTCATCTTCTGGAAAACATTAACAACCGTCATTTTATTCAAATCCTGACATGATCTGCCTAACCGATTGCCCCTGCAAGCTGGAAAATCGGAAGATATAAAGCCAATACAATAAACCCGATGAGCAGGCCCATCAGTACCATCAAACCCGGTTCAATCGCAGAGGTAACCACAGAAAGCCGGGTATCGACCTCTGCTTCATAAAATTCAGCAATATCCTTCAAAACCTGTTCGAGTGCGCCGCTGCTTTCTCCGGCGCCAATCATACGAATCGCCAGTTTTGGAAACGCCTGTGTTGTGGACAGGGATTCTGAAAAACTGCCTCCTTCTTTGAGAGACTTCAGAACATTATTATATTTCAACCTCAAAAACCGGTTCGTTAAAACAACGGAAGAAACCCGGACTGCCTCCAAAAGAGTGACCCCGCCACCCAGCACAGTAGACAGGGTTCTGGCCAATCTGGCGGTTAAATAATACAGGTACATCTCGCCAAAAAAGGGAAATGAGAGTTTGAGCTGGTCAAGGTACAGCCCCCCGGCATCAGTATTTTTAATATATATGGCCGTACCGACCAGAGTGAATAAGCCTGCAAACAGATATGGAAAATTAGAGCGTACGCCTGTGCTGAAATCAATGAGTAGTGCGGTGATGAATGGCAATTTTGTCCCTGCCTGAAAAAAAGTTCCTGAAATCGCCGGTACCACATAAATCAATAGAAAAAACAAAACAAATACAGAAACGATTGTTAAGATAAAGGGATATACAGAAGCTGTTATCAGTTTCTGCCGGACTTCCGATGTTTTCTTCATGTACTCTATGTATCGTGAAATCGATAATGGGATATTCCCGCTCTTTTCTCCTGCCTGAAGGGTTGCGATATAAAGGTTTGTGAATGCATGAGAATATTTATTGAATGCCCCGGAGAGCGATTCACCTGAAAAAATATCCTCCCGGATTGCCCTCAGCACCTTCATAAGTTCATCCGGATCGCTTTGCTCTATAATCGCATCCAGTGCTGCGACAATGGACAATCCGGAGCGTAACAGGACAGAAAACTCCTGATTGAAGACAAAAAAATCTTTCTGTTTAAAACGGCCGCTTTTACTCGGGTGAAGCGAAAGAAAACTTTTCCCGGAAATCTTTTGAATCTCAAGGATAAAATTTCCTTCACTTTGTAACTGGCTTTTCAGCAAAGCCCTGGACTCTGCCAATGTTGTCTTTTCAACAACGCGTCCACCAGGAACCGCTATCCTGTATCGAAATGTAGGCATATTCCTAAGATTCCAGGCCTGAAAGGCCTGATTTTCAGTTGAGGATTCCCTTTTGATTGACAGCAAATAAATCAGGGTTCACACGAATCGTATTGTTTTTGTACGCTGTATGGAGATATTATGATAGAAATTGATAAGATAGTCAAGTTATTAAATTATTTCATCGGGAATAACCTTTCCTCATAAAACTTTTTATATCTTGCGCCGATCT
>PNOB01000114.1 GCA_013824585.1 Desulfobacterium sp.
CACTCTTGAAGAAATCACTTCTGAGCTGTATATTATGAAAGAAATTCTGGATTCATAGCTTCCTTTTCGTGTCTATCCGGGTAACAACATTTATCTATATGGTTATCGTATATAGATAGAGTTTTCAGTTGACAAGAAAATTTTTTTATAATAATAAATTTAAGCTTGGATAAGCGGGCATAGCTCAGTTGGTAGAGTACAAGCTTCCCAAGCTTGGTGTCGCGAGTTCGAGTCTCGTTGCCCGCTCCATTTATGCCTTTTCCAGGGGTGGGTGATGTTGAGTAAAGGTAGATTTTTTTGTATTTACACTGAATGTATGTATTTGTGGATATTTCCATGATCAGATAAATTTCATTCCGGTTGGACAATCTACCTAAGGTGCGAGGAAACGGGCAAGAAGCCCGTTTTTTATTTTAAGGGTGGGATTTTAGCTTGAAAGGAAAAAATAAAAAGAAGCGTCCATTGAAAGAAAGTGTTTCAGGAACTGTTGCTTATGAGAAAGCCAGAGATGTTGTTGCAACAGCAGAAATAATTGCAAGACCTTTGTGCCGGGCAGAGGGAATGGAGTTGGTTCATGTTGAATACCAATATGAGCCTGGCGGATTGATTCTGAGAATATATATTGATAAGCCCGGTCGTGTAACTCTGGACGATTGCGTTCTGATAAGCCGTCAATTGAATGATCTTTTGGATATTCAATTGGATGGAAATAATCCCTATAACCTTGAAGTCTCTTCACCTGGAGTGGACAGACCTTTATCCAAGCTGGAAGACTATGAAAGGTTTAAAGGAGAGGTTGCCAGGATAAAAACCATTGAATCCTTGGATGGAATTAGGAATTTCAAAGGTTTGTTAATGGGAACATCGGATGAAAACATTAATATCATGGTGGAAAATCGGGTCTTCTCAATCCCTTATAAGGGGATTCAAAAAGCAAGGCTTGTTGATTACAACGGAGAGAAATAATGCTTATAACGGATATAAAGCGTGTTATTGAGCAGGTAAGCCGGGACAAGGGAATTGCAGTTGAGATCTTGGCTAAGACACTTGAGGAAGCACTGAAATCTGCTGCCAGAAAGAAATATGGTAATCAGATAGATATTGAGGCTCACTATAGTCCGGATACTGGTGAAATAGAGGTTTTTCAGTTTAAAGAAGTGGCAGAAACGATAACCAATCCGGATATTCAGATCAGTGTTGAAGAAGGACGTAAACTGGATTCTGAGTGTGAAATCGGAGATAGTCTCGGAACCAAGATGGATACAAGCAATTTCGGAAGGATTGCCGCACAATCCGCTAAACAGGTTATTATCCAGAAGATGAAAGATGCTGAAAAAGATGCAATATATTCAAGCTTTATTGATCGGAAAGGTGAAATCATCAACGGGATTGTGCAGCGAATTGATCGAGGTGATATTATTGTCAATATTGGACAAACAGAAGCAGTTCTTCCTCAACGGGAGCAGATTCCCAAGGAAACATATCGTCGGGGTGATCGAATTCGGGCCAACATCATGAAGGTTCTTTCAGATTCACGTGGACCGCAGATTGTTCTTTCCCGAACGCATCCGGATTTTTTGATTAATCTGTTTAAGACCGAGGTTCCTGAAATCAGCGAGGGAATTGTTACGATTCAAGGTGCAGCCCGGGAAGCGGGTATTCGGGCGAAAATTGCTGTTGGTTCCAGTGATTTTGATATTGATCCGGTAGGCGCCTGTGTCGGCATGAAAGGGAGCCGTGTACAGAATGTGGTTCAAGAGCTTCGGGGCGAAAAGATCGATATCATTCCTTGGCATGTGGATGCTGCTAAATTTGTTTGCAATGCTTTGGCACCGGCTGAGATATCCAGGGTAATTATTGATGAAGAAAACAACTCCATGGAGGTAATTGTTCCAGACGAGTTTCTTTCGGTAGCGATTGGAAAGCGCGGTCAAAATGTTCGTCTGGCATCCAAGTTAACTGGGTGGCATCTTGATGTACAGAGTGAATCTGTATATAGCCAAGCGATGAAAGAAGGTTATGATTCACTTATGGGGGTCGCTGGCGTAAACATAGGACTCGCTGATATTCTATATGAAAAAGGTTTTTTTTCAGCTGAAGAACTGGGGAATGCCGCCATCGAAGATTTAGTTCAGATTCGGGGCATTGATGATGAGGGGAAAGCCCAGGAACTTATTAATAACGCACGTTTAGCTATTCAAAGCACAAAATCAAAGGCCAAAGCATTGTCGAAAGCTGAAGAGGAAAAACCAGGTGAAGATGATTCTATGGAAGAAGAAATGATTGCTCAAACAGAAACAGAGGTTTCTGAAGGTGAAGCTGGGCAATCTGAGGCATCTGAAGAGAGAGAAGTATCGGCAATTGATAGTGATGCAGAAGAGCCTGAACAAGGGGCTGATAAAGAGTAGGGCTGGATTGATAATGGAAAAGTATTAATTTCAGATAAGACAATTGGCCGATCGTTTATGTCTGTATTTGATAACTGAATATAGAATTATTGAAGTCCTTTTGCAATTGAGTTAAAGGGGGATGAATGGCAAAAATCAGATTTTATGAACTTGCCAGAGATTTAAACATGACTAACAAGATCCTACTCAGTAAGATCAAAGATTTGGATGTAGACATAAAAAGTCATATGAGTTCTCTTGATGCCAGAGATGTGTCGCTAATTAAGTCTCATGTTCTTGGCACAAAAGAATTAAACAAAATTGAGGAGAGCCGCGTTAAACCGACTGTTATTAGGCGGCGTAAAAAAGTCGAATCTGACTCATCAGAAGTTATTGACCCGATGATGATTTCAGATGAGGAGCCTGATACGGATGCAACAGAAGTCGATGCTGCCAAAAGAGAACCGGAAGATAAACTCATTGATGATATAGAAGAAACAGCAATTATTGAGTCTTCTGTCGAAATGGAAGAAGTATCGCTTCTCTCTTCTACAGAAAATGAATTGTTTGAAGATGACGCGCCTTCTGAAGAAAATGTATTATCTGAAAAATCTGTTCTTTCTCAAAAAATAGAGGCAGAAGAAACTGTTGTAGTTGAAGAACAGGTTTCTGAAGTTGCAACATTTAAAGAAGAATCCGAAACATCCGTTGAAACAGAAAAAGAAAAGATCATTGAAGACGTAATACTAAAATCCAAAAAACCAATTAAAAAAACAAAGAAACAGGCTGCAGCCAAGATCATTAAGCTTCCAACACAGTTTCCAGAGGAAATGGATGAAAAAATTATCATTCCGGAAATCAAGGTCGAAAAGGAAAAAACAGTCGAAAAAGAGAAGTTTCCGGTTAAAGCAATTGATCCAATAATAGACTCACAAATTTTATCGGCAAAGGAAGCAAAGAAATCAAAAAAGAAACAGAAGCTACCGGATCTGGAACAGGACGCCAAGTTTTTTAAGAAAAAAATTTCTTTCCGCCGTAAAGAAATCGTTGAAGGAAATGCTTTATACGGAGGTGTTCGGGCTCGAGGAAAAAAAGGGAAAAAAGGTGCCAAGGCCAAACAAACCATTGGTGAAAAAACACTAATCACAACACCTAAAGCAATTAAACGAAGAGTTAAGATTGATGACACGATTATACTCTCAGATCTTGCCAAGAGGATGGGGATCAAAGCCAATGAAATGATTCAGAAGCTTATGATGTTAGGGGTTATGGCAACGGTAAATCAGACAATTGATTTCGACACCGCTGAACTGGTTGCAGCGGAATTTGAATATGAGGTTGAGAGAGCTTCTTTTGAAGAGGATACTTTCCTAAGAGTTGATAAGGATGAGGATCCTGACAAACAAATTTACAGGCCACCGGTCGTTACGATCATGGGTCATGTTGACCATGGAAAAACATCTTTGCTTGATGTTATCCGGAAATCAAGTGTTACCGATAATGAAGCAGGTGGAATTACACAGCATATTGGCGCCTATAATGTACAAACCGATAAGGGGAGAATTGTTTTTTTAGATACTCCGGGTCATGAAGCATTTACTGCAATGCGTTCCCGTGGTGCAATGGTAACCGATCTTGTTGTTCTTGTGGTTGCTGCCGATGATGGTGTTATGCCACAAACAATTGAAGCGATCAATCATTCGAAGGCTGCGGAAGTTCCCATCATTGTTGCAGTGAATAAGATTGATAAACCTGAAGCGGACATAGAAAGGGTGAAGCGGGAGTTATCAGAGCATGGAATTGTATCGGAAGAATGGGGCGGAGATTCAATTTTTGTATATGTTTCGGCAAAGCAGAAAACCGGAATTGATGATCTGCTGGATATGATTCTTCTTCAGGCAGAAGTTTTAGAGCTGAAAGCAAACCCGGATAAGCTAGCGAAGGGACATGTTATTGAAGCCAAACTCGACTCCGGTAGAGGGCCTGTTGCAACGGTTTTGATTTTGGAAGGGACATTACACGCTGGTGACCCGGTGGTTTGCGGTATACACTATGGAAAGGTCCGCGCAATGTTGAACGACAGCGGAGAGCCTATTGACCAGGCTGGGCCGTCAATTCCGGTGGAAATTCTGGGCTTGAACGGTGTACCTGAGGCAGGAGATGAACTAATTTCGATTGATGATGAAAAGAATGCAAAGCAGGTCAGTTCTCATAGAGCACAGAAACAGCGTTCCAAAGAGCTTGCTAAATCGAGCCGGCTCAGCCTAGAGGGGCTCTTTGAAAAATTGAAGGAAGGCATACTAAAGGAGCTGAACCTGATTATCAAAGCAGATGTCCATGGATCTATCGAAGCACTCAAGGATTCTCTAACCAAGCTTTCCGGGGATGAGGTGAAAATCAATGTCGTTCATGCGGCAACAGGTACGATAACAGAATCGGATGTTTCTCTCGCGGCAGTATCAAATGCCATTATTCTCGGCTTTAATGTTCGTCCAGGCGGAAAGGTTCAGGAATATGCTGCTGATGAGAATGTAGATATTAGATTTTATGACATCATTTATAATGCCATTAAGGATATCAAGGATGCAATGGTTGGAATGATGGATTCAACATATGTAGAGAAGATTCTTGGACGAGCCGAGGTGCGTGAAATCTTTGTAATACCCAAAAAAGGTACAATTGCAGGATCCCATGTGCTCAATGGAAAGATGGAGCGCGGGCAACGCGCACGTTTGCTGAGAGATGGGATTGTTATTTATGATGGCAAAGTTATTTCTCTGCGAAGGTTCAAGGATGATGTCAAGGAAGTTCAGGCCGGGTATGAATGCGGAATTGGAATTGAAAATTTCAATGACATTAAATTGAAGGATGAGATTGAATGTTATTATCTTGAGGAAATTAAACCAACCATGGCATAGATGATATTTTTATTATTAAATATTGTGGATATATATGGTTGTTGGAATTGGAAAAATCGTTTTCAGGCTTCATGAGTGCCATAGCCTGAAAGCCAAAAGAAAAGTTGTTAAGGCGATTACAAGTCGGTTGAGCAACAGTTTTAATGCATCTGTTGCAGAGGTTGGGTTAAATGATGTTCATCAGCGGGCTGAAATTGGATTTACTATGGTGGGCAACAACCGACAAGTGATCAATTCAAAAATTGATAAAATGTTTAATATGGCGGAAGATCTTGGATTGGCTGAAATCATCGATACAGAGATGGAGATATTGAGCATATGAAGCCTTTTGCAAGAGCAGACAGGGTATCTGGTCAAATTCAAAAGAATCTATCCGACCTTTTACGAAAGAGCATAAGCGATCCTCGACTTGAATTGGTAACCATCACCGGGGTGAAAATGTCAAGGGACTTAAAATTTGCATATATCTATTTTTCAGTATCAGGGGCTGATTCTGATAAGAAAAAGGCGGCTCAAGAAGCAGAAAAGGGCTTTAAGAGTGCACTCGGTTATATCAAACTTTCCCTTGCCGGTCAGCTTGGGCTCCGGCATATGCCGGATCTTCGATTCCATTATGACCAATCATTTGATTATGGAGAGAGGATTGATCTTGTGTTGAAGAATATTAAAATAAAAAATGGATCAGATAGTAGATCATCTTAAAAAAAGCAATAATATTTTATTGTTATCACATATTCGTCCGGACGGTGATGCTATTGGGGCGACGGTGTCAATGGGACTTGCCTTGCTTTCGATAGGTAAGCAGGTAAGTCTTTACAATGAAAATGAAATACCCAAGTTGTTTCAGTTTTTGCCGTATTCGGAAAATATTACTCAGCAGATTGATGACATCACTGTTTTTGATACGGCAATTGTTCTGGACTGCGGGGATTTGGAACGGATTGGTGATAAGGCGGGTCTGGTTAGAAAGATTCCTGTCATCATAAATCTTGACCATCATATTACCAATACAGGTTTTGGAACATATAAAATCGTTGATCCATCTGCATGTGCGACAGCTGAGATCGTATATCGTTTGATTAACCAGTTGAATATAACAATAAACAGATCAATGGCCTTTTCGATTTATACCGGGATTATGACCGATACTGGTTCGTTTCGGTTCTCAAATACAAATCAGGAAGCATTTGCCATTTGCGAAGAAATGGTCGCTCTGGGTGTTGATCCGAATTATGTGGCAAGTCATGTTTCTGTTGCATACTCTCTTAGCAGGATAAAGCTTTTGAATATGGTGCTTGAGTCTATAGAAGTATCCAAAAATGGTAAATTGTCGATCATGGCCTTGACTCAGGAGATGTTGAATAAAACAGGTTCGAAGCCGGAAGATTTGGGACGGTTAATCAATTATGCAAGGCATATTGAAGATGTGAAGGTAGCGGCATTGATTTTTGAAAGCAACAATGGTTGTGCAGATATGCCGGACAGCAAACATCAATTCCATATCAGTCTTCGTTCAGACGGATCGGTGGATGTGGCTGGAATTGCTGCCACATATGGAGGCGGTGGCCATAAAAGCGCCGCAGGATTCAATGTGGTTTCAACTTTGTCGGAGATTAAAGCAGAGATTTTGCGTTTGGCTGACAACTTTTAAACCCGTTAAAGAAGCTGTATGGAAATCGAATCAAGTGGGATGCTTATCATTGATAAGCCCGCAGGTATATCATCTGCAAAGGTCGTTGCTCTTTTAAAAGAGAAAGCAGGTTTACACAAAGTCGGGCATACGGGAACATTAGATCCGTTTGCAACTGGCGTTTTGATTTGCTGTGTGAATCAAGCAACAAGGCTGGCCCGTTTTTTTTTAAATGGGAACAAAAAATATCAGGGAACACTGCTCCTTGGTATAGAAACCGATACGCTTGATATGACGGGAAAAGTGATCGCGACCTGTGATCAGTTTGACTTTCCGGAGGAACACCTTCATTCTGTTTTCCGCCGTTTTGTTGGAGAGATGGATCAGGTTCCGCCTGTGTACTCGGCATTGAAACACAATGGGGTTCGGTTATACAAATTAGCACGTAAGGGGCGGCCTGTGCAGAAATCCGCCCGGCGGATAATGATTTCAAGCCTTGAGATTCTTCAAATCGATCTTCCGAAGATCGATTTTCAGGTGGCCTGCTCAGCAGGCACCTATATCCGGACACTTTGTGCGGATATAGGCAGAGAGCTTGGGTGCGGAAGCCATCTTCAGGGGCTGAGAAGGATAGAAAGTTGCGGGGTTACAATAGATCAATCTATTACACTGGAGGAGATGGAAATGTTGGCTTCTCAGGGCAGGCTGAAAGATAACTTGATCTGTATGAGCGATGCAATCAGTGCCATGAAAGGGATGGTTGCCGACGATGTGATTTTAAAAAAAATATTTTATGGACAACCTATAATGGATTCTGATTTAACAGGAAAATGGATTGAGTCGGAAATAAAAGATCGATTCAATGGATTTATAAAAATTGTTGATATTAAAAATAATCTGCTTGCAGTTATGGATACCCAAAAAAAAGATGGCCTTTATGATTACTGTTGTGTTTTTCATCCTTGAGCACCATAATGCTGGGTCAAACTGTGACAGATCGCTGAAGAGTTTTTTTTAAAATTGATTTTTTTTAAGAGGAGGCAAAAGAAAGTGACGCTTACAACTAGTGACAAGAAGGATATGATTGATCGTTTTAAAATGCATGATACAGATACCGGATCTCCGGAGGTTCAAATTGCGCTTTTAACAAGCCGCATTACTTACCTTACAGAGCATGTAAAGGTTCATACAAAGGATCATCATTCCAGAAGAGGTCTGTTGATTCTGGTTGGAAGGCGCCGCAGATTATTAAATTATGTAAAGGATAAGAACATTAATCGGTATCGCACAATTATTGAAGGCCTCAATCTAAGAAGATAGGCTGGATTGATATTATCGCTTTATGCAGGGGCTTATTTCCTGTGAATATCTGATGCCATGTGGATCAGAAGTTGATCATCAGGGAGTAAGGGGGAGCGAAACCAAGGGTTGCCGCATGCAGATGTAGAGAGTTTCAGTGCTTGGTTGTCTGCAAAAATCAGATAAATGCTAAAGCCTGGTGAATAATCTTGACCGGATAGGGGTATTCCGGCAGCATGATTCATTTGAATCGGTTTTGGTTTTGTTTTCAAATGCTGTCTAATTAGGAGATTATGTATGGAAATTTCATATAAAGCTGATATTGGAGGAAGAACCTTTGAAATACAGGTTGGCAAAGTTGCCAAGCAGGCTTCGGGGTCCGCTCTGGTGCAGTTTGGAGAAACAATGGTTCTGGTTACAGTGGTTGCTGATAAATCAGAAAAGGCTGGACTTGATTTTCTCCCCCTTTCCGTAGAATACCAGGAAAAAATATATGCTGCTGGAAGAATCCCCGGGAATTACTTCCGGCGTGAAGTCGGCCGTCCCAGTGAAAAGGAGATCCTTACCTGTCGTCTGATCGATCGACCGATTCGCCCTCTTTTCCCGAAAAATTTTCATGCTGAAACACAGGTAATTGCAACCGTGTTATCCATGGATAAAGAAAATGATCCGGATGTACTTGCCATGGTTGGAACCTCTGTTGCACTTGAGATTTCCGATATTCCTTTTGATGGTCCAATTGCCGCAGTTCGGGTTGCCAGAGTGAATGGTGCATTTATAGCAAACCCAACCATTTCTCAATGCAAGGATGAAAATTGTGATATCAATATCGTGGTGGCAGGCTCAAAAACCGGTGTGGTTATGGTGGAGGGTGGCGGTAATATCGTAAGTGAAGCCGATATGATGGAAGCCATCTATTTCGGCCATGCAGCCATGCAGCCTCTGATTGATATCCAGAGAAAAATAAGAGCCGAGGTAGGTGTTGAAAAACGGATATTAATCGTACCTGAAAAAGATCAGAAACTCATTGACCGACTTGAAACAGAGGTAAGATCAAAAATTCGGGAAGCCATTGTCATTCTGGAAAAAGAAAAGCGTGGAAAGGCGTTGCAAGAGATTAAAATCAAGGCAATTGAAAGCCTTGGTGAGGAATATGCAGACCGGACTCGTGAGGTAGGTGGGATTCTGAGTGATATCCAGAAATCTGTGAGCCGTGATCTGATTTTGAAAGAAGGCCGAAGGATTGATAATCGAAGCTTCAATGAAGTTCGACCGATTTCCTGTGAAGTCGGGATACTACCTCGACCTCATGGAAGCGCATTGTTCACTCGCGGTGAAACACAGGTGTTGGGTGTATTAACCCTTGGTTCCGGGCAGGATGAGCAACGGGTGGAAACACTGAGCGGAGAAGAGTTTAAGCCATTCATGCTGCACTATAATTTCCCACCCTATTCTGTGGGAGAGGTTAAAAGGGTCGGTGCTCCCGGACGTCGTGATATCGGACATGGGAACTTGGCAACCAGGGCGATTGAAAAAGTGTTACCACCCAAGGGAGAATTTGACTATACGATACGTCTTGTATCCGAAGTTCTGGAATCCAATGGATCTTCCTCTATGGGAACGGTTTGTGCGGGAATTTTAGCATTGATGGATGGTGGCGTTCAGATCAAAGCACCAGTGTCCGGGATTGCTATGGGTCTTGTCCAGGAAGGGGATCAAACAGTAATTCTTTCAGATATACTTGGGGATGAAGACCATACCGGAGACATGGATTTCAAGGTTGCCGGTACAAAAGAAGGGATCACAGCCCTGCAGATGGATATCAAAATCAATGAACTATCCAGGGAGACGATGGAAAAAGCTTTAGACCAGGCAAAGCATGGACGTATGCATATTCTAAGCAAGATGATGGAATCACTGAGTGAATCCAGAAATGCAATCTCCCCCTATGCCCCAAAAATTATAACCATAAAAATTAACCCGGATAAGATTCGGGATCTTATCGGCCCAGGCGGGAAGGTGATTCGCGCTCTTCAGTCAGATACCAATACGCGTATTGAAGTGGATGATTCAGGTGAGGTGAAAATTTCTGCATTGAGCCAGGAAGAGGGGGCGGCTGCCATGAAAATGGTTCAGGATATTGCCATGGATCCTGAAGTGGGTGCAATCTATGAAGGAAAGGTAATGAAAATTACCGATTTTGGTGCCTTTGTTCAGGTTAAACCCGGTACGGACGGTCTTGTTCATATCTCCCAGCTGGCCAATCATCATGTGAAAAAGGTAACCGATGTTGTTAATGAAGGAGATATCGTCAAAGTAAAGGTTCTGGAGGTCACTCGAGACGGCAAGATTCGGTTGAGTCTTAAGGATGCGCTGGAAGAGAAAAATGGAGAGCAGCGTAAATAAGACTGTCTTGACGAATGGCGTGAGAATTCTGACCCAGAAAGTCCCTTATGTCAGATCTGTGTCCATGGGGGTATGGGTAAATGTGGGTGCACGGGATGAGAACCTAGCGCAAAGCGGGCTTTCCCATTTTATTGAGCACATGATTTTCAAGGGAACACCCAAAAGAGATGCCTTTTTGATTGCAAAAGAGGTTGATGCGATCGGAGGCCAAACCAACGCATTTACTTCAATGGAATTTACCTGCTATCATGCAAAAGTCATGGACACTCACCTTACCACCATGGTGGATATTCTTTCGGATATTTTTTTAAACTCTGAATTTAACCCCATAGAAGTTGAAAAAGAAAGGCCCGTTATACTTCAGGAGATCGGTATGATTGAAGATTCTCCTGAAGATTGGGTGCATACGCTCCTATTGAATGGTTTTTGGGGAGACCATCCGTTGGGGCGCTCCATACTTGGAACCCGTGAGAATATTAGCCGGTTTGATGCAGCTACCATTCAGACTTTTTTGCGTCAGCAATATCAGCCGGATCGCATTCTGATCTCTGCTGCTGGAAATGTGGATCATGACCAATTCGTAGGTTTAATCACGCCAGCTTTTGAAAAAATTAATACCGGACTCAGTCTGCCGGATCGTCTTCCGCCCGATATCAAGCCCACCATTCAGATCTGCCCGAGGGATACAGAGCAGGTGCATATCTGCATTGGTACCACTGGCATAACAGCAACAGATCCGGAAAGATATACCTTTTCACTACTGAATACAATACTTGGGGGGAACATGAGCTCACGGCTTTTTCAGGAGATTCGCGAGCGCAGGGGGCTTGCGTATTCAGTATATTCATTTGCATCTTCTCATGACGATGCCGGGATGCTTGGTATTTATGCCGGGGTTTCACCTGATAAAACAGAGGCTGTTATCGAACTGCTCATGAAAGAACTGAATAAACTGGAGCATGATCATATTGAGTCTTCAGAGCTTTATAATGCAAAACAATACACAAACGGAAATATTTTGCTTTCATCAGAAAATACCGACAACCTTATGTTCAGGATCGCTCAGAATGAATTCAATTTTCGACGCGAAATTTCAATCCAATCTGTTTTAGATGAAATCGAAGCTGTAACAGAGGATCATATTCAGGATCTGGCTCAGGCGATCTTAAAAGAAAATAAAATTGCGCTGAGCGTTCTGGGTCCGGATTCTGTTGTGAGCCAGATTGCAACATGGAAATTTTGATTTCAGGGTTATTTAAAAAAACTTTTAATTTGTTTTTTGGTAAATGAAGCAAAAATGAACATGCCGACGATAAAACTGCTAAGATTGCATCCGGAAAAGGACGCGGATATCCCCCTTCCCCGGTATATGACGGCTCAATCCGCTGGC
>PNOB01000115.1 GCA_013824585.1 Desulfobacterium sp.
AAAATCACGCCCAATGAAACGATAAATCTCATCTTGAAAAATAAAGTTATTCTTGACGGCAACATGGCTTATCTCGGGACTTTCAACTACTTTGTTTCGCTGCTTATGGGTAAGCGGCATCAAAAAATGCTGGAAAGAGCCAACAGGCAGGAAGTGAAATCCAGAAAAGAAGAATATGGGATAACCAATCCGGAGTTCTCAAAAGAGCTGCAAAAAAGAAAAAATATTCGGTTGAAAGCCGACACGATTGATCCGGGAGTAAAATATCTTACTGATCCGTATCTGTCACAATACAGTCTGGATTCTTTCCCGCGAATTAAGATGCTTTATGAAAAACATCTTAATTCGACACCTGAAATTTCAGCCGAGAGGCCTGTGCTTCTGACGCAATGGTACAGAAAAAACGGTTTTGAAAAAGATACAAACGGTGATCCATGGTTTCCTGAAATGCGCCAGGCATACGCCTTTCAATACCTGATGGAAAACAAAAAACCCATCATCAGACCTGAATGTCTGATTGCCGGAACTACCTGCCCGGAAAAAGTGGGCGTCCTGATCTATCCGGATACAACAGGTACCGTTATATGGGGAGAATTGGGATCGATTGACAAACGTGTGCTCACACCCTATATCATATCCGACAAGACGGCTCAGGAGCTTCACGACATCTTTCCATTCTGGGCAAAAAGGACAACCAGGGCCTGGATTCATAAAAAATATGATTACCCGTTTTGCCAAAAGATTGACGAACGCTTTGTTGCTTCGTTTAATTTCAAGCTCGTAAGCATATCCCATACGGTTCCCGACCTTCCGAGGTTTGTAAATGAAGGCACCCATGCCATGATTGAAGAAATCCGGCTACAGATAAACACATTGGATGGCAGCGAGACCGATAAGATAAATACACTAAAATCGATGGTGATATGCCTTGAAGGATTAAATTCATATGCCGCCAATCTCGCCCAAGAAGCTGGAAGGCTTGCTGAAAAAGAAACCGATTCAAAACGGAAGGCAGAGCTAAACGAACTTCATCGAATATGCCGGCATGTTCCTGCAAATCCTGCCCGGACACTGGATGAGGCTGTCAATTCCGCCTGGATTTCCTGGATAGGGCTTCTCATGGAGAATACCAACGTCTCACTCTCTCCGGGACGCCTGGACCAGTTGTTTCAGCCGTTTTTTGAAAAAGACATGAAAAAATTTCCCACCGGGCAAGAGAAAAAACAATATCTTGAGCATGTACTTGAACTGATATCCTGTTACTTCCTGAGAAATGCAGAACACCATGCCCTTGTCCCGGATGTGTCAAATTACCTGTTCGGAGGAAGCCAGTCGGAAACCGCCATAACCGTAGGCGGAGTTACACCCGAAGGCAAAGATGCGGTTAACGATATGACCTACATTTTCCTAAAAGTCACGGAGATGCTTTCTCTGAATGATCCGAACATGAATGCCCGGTTCAAGCTCGATGTGAACAGCGACACCTATCTGAAACGCTTGTGTGAAGTAAACTATATCACCGTTGCGACGCCTTCCATGCATAATGATGATGCTGTTATCGAAGCCTTCAGTCAGAACTCGGATAAAATAGAAGATCTGAGAGACTGGGCATCAACCGGATGCGTGGAGATCACCCTATCTGGAAAACACATGAGTCATACAGGAGCTACATCCGTCAATATGGTGGCCGGATTGGAAATGGCGTTAAACAATGGCTACCATCCGTTGATGAACTGGCACCTTGGACCCGAAACAGGCCGGGTGGAAAATGATGATTTTAAAACATTTGACGATTTTTTTGATGCCTTTGCCGCCCAACAGAAATTCATCATCGACAATACGATTGCGCTGAACAACATGTCGGCAGAAGCATATGCATATCTGCGCCCTACCCCCCTCCTGAGTACCGCCATTCAGGGCGCTGTCCAGAAGGCAAAAGACGTAACCAAGGGGGGGGCCATCTACAACACATCAGGCAGCTTTAACATCGGTCTCTCCGATGTGATCGATTCCCTGATGGTTATCAAGAAGTTGGTGTTTGATGAAAAAAGAATTTCATTCAAGGAATTAAAAGATGCCATCGACTCCAACTTTCAAAATAATCTATCCCTGCATGCTATGGTACTCAAAAAGGCTCCGCGTTTCGGATCAGGCAGTGATGAGGCGGTTGAAATGGCCAACCGGGTGACGTCTCTGATTCATGATTGTTACAAATCCACCAAAAATTATCGTGGCGGTGATTATACCGTAGGATTCTGGTCAGTTGCCCAGCATGTGGCCTATGGCACGCTTTCAGGCGCACTTCCGTCAGGCAGACTGGCATATCGCCACTTTTCTCCAGGGGTCACACCGAATGCATCTGCCTCAAAAAATTTTCTGGACAACATCCGTGATGTCGCTCGTCTGAACCCTCACAATATGGACAATAATATCGCCTTTAATGTCAAACTTGTCCCTGCGGCAGACGATTCACGGGAAAAAATCGTTAACACCATGTACTCTTATGTCAAAACATATTTTGAACAAGGTGGAATGCAGATTCAATTTAACATGGTGAATTCCGACGTCTTAAAAGATGCCATGGCAAATCCGGAAAACTATAAGAATCTGCTTGTTCGAATCTCCGGATATAATGCTTATTTTGTGAGCCTTAACAAGGATATGCAAATAGAGATTATTGAAAGAGCCGAATACGGGTCATAGAAAAAACCACACAAAGCGGATGCAACAGGAAGTCTTAATGGTGCTGTTCGCTTGACAAACGAATCAATTCAAGTTGGTATCGTATTATGGATTCTCCTTAACCGCATAAATAATCTTGACCTCATCCAGATATATAAAAAAACCGTTTTTACGAAAAAACCGGCATTTTTCACATTGGTCACCGTATCCCGGGTTAATGAGGGACCGAGTTTTTCAGCAACAGGATTCATCCGAATAATAATGCCGAAAAAAATGAAATGCCCCCTCTGGTTTTTTATCCAGCTTTTCAAACAACACCCTGAATGTTGTATAGATTTGTTGTTGACACAAAGGCGCCTTCCCTATATGTTCATGCATTAAAAAAAAAATAAGACTTTATCCTTTCTTCTTTTAAAACCGACGGGTTGACAAGCTGACGGCTGGTAAAGAAAAAGAAGCAAAAAGGAAGATAAAATCAAATAAACGGAAAAAAATATATGATTAACACCAAAAAAAGGAGAAATCGACATGAGTTTTTTTAGACAGCTTTGGCATATATGTATGCATAATGCCAGAGCTCAAGCACAATGGGAGTTGGATATTTCCACAAGTGTACTTAAGAGTCGTAAGGGATTGATCGTACTCGGTCTTTTTACCTTACCTGCAATTATCGGTGGCATTGCGATAGCCGGTGACTTTTTAGGCGGCAAAGAGGCCTATAGTCCATCGTTTTATACCAATACCATCTTTTTTGCCTCTATCTTCGTCGGCATGACAGCCGGACTTATCACCGGTTGTATCGGCGCCGGCGGTGGCTTTATCATCGCCCCGGCCCTGATGAGTGCTGGCGTCAAAGGTATCCTGGCGGTCGGAACCGATCTCTTCCACATCTTTGCCAAAGCAATCATGGGAAGCGTTTTACACAAAAAACTAGGTAACGTCTCGGTCTCCCTGGCAGGCATCTTTTTGATTGGTTCAATTGCCGGCGCTACTGCTGGCGGCTGGCTTAACCGAGCTATCTATGAATACAACCCGATCTTGAGCGATCTTTTCATCACCACTATCTATACCTTTATCCTGGGATTTCTGGCCTTTTACGCCATGCTCGACTACTTCCAGGCCAGAGCTGCCGGCAGCGATGACGGGGCTCATGGCGGCGGCAAAGAAGGTGAAGCAATCGCACCGCTAGGGAAAAAACTCCAGTCAATCAACATTCCGCCAATGATCACCTTTGATGAAGGGGTTACCCCGGGTGGCCGCCGAATTTCCGCTATCTTCCTCATCATCTGCGGAGCCTTTGTTGGTTTGGCTGCTGCGGTTATGGGGGTTGGCGGTGGTTTTATCACCTTCCCGGCGTTTGTCTACGTACTCGGTGTTTCCTCAATGACCACGGTCGGCACTGACATTTTTCAGATCATCTTTACCGCCGGTTATGCAGCCATCAGTCAGTATGCCTGTTATGGCTTTATCTTTTACACCCTGGCCATGGGTATGCTTTTGGGCTCGCTCGTAGGCGTCCAAATCGGTGCCTTAGTAACCAAACTGGTACCGGGCATCTATATCCGCGGTTTTTATGCCTTGGCTGTGACCGCAGGTTTTGTCAACCGGTTCACCGCCATGCCGAGCAAGCTGCGGCAAATGGACTACCTGGCCTGGACGAAAGATACCACCACCCTGATCGAGACAATCGGCATCTGGCTCTTTTTCATCTGTATCGGCGCCTTTGCCGTCTGGGTTATCGGAATATTTTTTGCACGGGTTGGTAAGCTTAAGGAGGACACACACTCATGATTACGAATAAAAAAGAATTCGGCCTGGGGATGCTGATGATCGTCTCCTTCTTTGTCGTCTTGGGGATTATCTTCATGCCGCTTTTTAATGGCCATAACGGATTAGAATTTTTTGATAATCTTTTTAACTCCATTTCCAAGGGGTCCGCCTATTACATCAGTGATTTAACGAAGACGAGTGAAAAATTTAACGGCAAGGCGATTGATCTTACCATCAGTTACAATGTTAAAGATAAAGATAATGTGGATAAAAGTGCTGAATTTGCCGAGCAGGCGGCCAAACAACTGGTCGCCTTAGGGCTTGAGGAAGCCGTGGCCACCGATAAAGACGTTACAATAAAGGGCGACCTCGGGAAGATCGTCACTGGTATCCTCAAAGACGCCGATTCGATGTACAGCAACAAGGGTACGGAAGTCTCAGATCGTTATAACGGTGCCGATCATAAAAAGGTCATGAGTACATGGTGGGAGACCTTAAAGCTGACAAATCGAGCCCTGCTGAAACAAGAAAAGTTCGAAGAGGCCATGTTCTGCGACAAAATCATGAAAAAAGGGGTGGAGCCGGCTTATAATTTCTACGGCATTGATGCCCAAAAGATCAGCGCAAACATCGTGATCGTTGTCAGCTGCCTCGTATTTTATGTCATTTATACCTTGTGGTACGGTTTTGCCATCCTCTTCCTCTTTGAAGGTTTTGGGCTACAAATCGGCCATTAGCTGAATCATCGCATTTTTACGTGATAGCCGCATTCAATCATTTCCGGCAGCAAGGCTTATCTCTCGGCCTTGCTGCCTTTTCCTGTCCTGCCAGAATAAGAAGCGCTACAGCCTTCCCAACCATCTGAATCATTTTAAACGTTTTCATTGGCCATCAAATAGGCATAGAGAAAGCGTAAACCGGAACAGCAACCGCTTCCGCAATAGTCCAAAAAATTCCAAATTTTCCTTGATCTACTGATTACCGTGGACAGTAAACCCAAAAAATGTAATATTCCAGAAAAATACAAACTGAATCAGTCCTGGTTTTTTTGATTTTTCAATATAGACATCAGGAGAAGTTGCTTTTGGATAAACCTCAACCCACCGGCATTTCCAAATTATTTTTCGACAAACGCGACCATAACCTTATCCGCATCGTCAATGACATGATGGAAAAGGAAAAATCTCATCATCAGACACAACGGAAGTTTTTTCATTATTTCCATCCCCGGGGGATCAAAGAAATGGCTGAATCCCAGGGTCTTCGAATCGCTTATGCTGTCATACATCTTCTGGAATCATTGGAAGGGGGACAGATTGAACATCGGTTGAACGCCCTTCGCGCGCTGCGGGATGAAGTGATGTGCAGCACGAATCAGGATCTTCAGATGAATACCGGACGGGTTTTGATTGAGCTCATGAAAGATCTGGTAAGGGCTCATGGAAATTACCTAAGGCAATTGGAACTGGCCCATGATTTTCGCATGGTCGCGACCGGGAAACCCAAAATTGTCCGTGCTTTTTTAAAACAATATCATCTTCTCGAAATGCCCGAAGAATGGAATCAACTGGCATTTGATGATCATGTTCATGATGCCAACACCAAGGGAAGAAAATCGGCCACACACCTGATTATGGATGCATGGATCAAGGGGATTCGGCGTCTGCGGGTTATTTATTATAATTTCATCCGGCCTGAAACCGCTTCCGAGTTGCTGGAAGCAGCCTTGATCATGGGAATCACGGTGCGTATCGGAATCGAATTTTCAGCTCAATTTTACGACCGCTTTGCCCAGATCATCTGGGTGCCTCGCGGGTTTGCTGACGCCCAGGACTTTATCAGGTTCCTTGATAAACAAACCGTCCGATCACTCATGGATGAGGGGCGGCAAGTATCTGATTTTCAGTGTCACTATGTTATGGCGATTTTAGATCAGTTCAATCGCCGTCACCGCCTTGAGATCAGCCAGCATCTGGAATTGGATTTGCCATCTCTGGACGCATCCGATTTTTCAGCATTTGTCGGTTTGGGACAAGCATCCCTGCTGCATCTTGCCAAATATATTCATGCGCGGCTGCTCCCCTTGATGAAAGAAAAAGTAGTCGACTTGAAAAAAAAATATGCGGACGCTGATGATAAGGAACGCAGAAAAATTGAAATTCTGGTTAACCGAATGGACGAAATGGATGTGGATATCATCCATGATCTATATCTTGAGCCAGACAATAATCCCGAAGTGCCGGATATAAGAAAGCCATTTGAAGCCGGAGCCTTACCGTCGTTGATGAAGCTGTCACCGTGCGAACTGATAGACCGTTTAGTACAGTTTCATTCAGGCTATCGGATTACCCTGAACTTAAGCAATATGAATGTTCAGGATGTGCTTGAATTACTCTATGAATGCAAGGGGTGTATTTCCCGGCTTGAAATATTCAATCTCAAGGATTACGCCAGCGGCAAGGTTGATCATATCCCAATGATCGCCAAGCTTCAGGAGACCATCAACAGCGGAAACATCATTCAGTTGAAGCAGATGACTCTTCAAATGATTGAAAATCTGAAAAAGAGTGAAAACCCGATTGACCGATCCCGATTTGAAAAATTTGTAAAAATTCTTTCCGACCTCGAATCATTAAGGAACATGTATAAAGTCCGTGCTTTAAAACCGAGAGTCGGGAGTGATTCCACTGGTCAATCCCCCAGACTTCATGGCATGGGACTGGCTGTCTTGGACTCCCTTCCGAGGCGAGCGCAGAAAGCAGTGATAAAAGAAAAGGAATCGCCCCGTCTGGTCATCCCGTTTCAGGTTGAAACCCATTTGAGATTAAATTATTTACACATCAACGAAACTGGAAAAATTATTTCTCATCTTTTACGTTTTCTGAGATTTATTCCTGGTTTCCATTATATCGGGATGCAGTGCCGCAAAGAATGGTTTGCCAAAGAAGGTTCAACACGCATGGTTCCTCATGGAAATATAATTACTCTGGGGGGACTCCAGCCATTCAGCGCCAATCGATTATCGCTGCGCCAGCCGAAACCCGAAGCCCACCGGATACGTCAACCATTGCGGTATTTACAAACTACTTTGAAAAACTCCGGTAAACTTGCCATCGGGTTTCTCCCGGCATTTCTGACATTTTTTCTTGCAAATGACTGGTGGGTGCTGGCTTATTTCGGAGCATTTATCTGGTTTGGCATCACTGGATTTAGAAATATCCTCCAATCTGTTCTGGGCGGAGGGGGATTAAGCCGATCTCCTCTGCTTCGCTGGAATGATTATATAAGCTGGGACCGGCTGACAGACTCGCTTTTTTTCACCGGTTTTTCAGTCCCTTTGCTGGATTATTTTGTTAAAACCCTTTTGTTGAATCAATTCCTGGGAATTAATACATCTTCAAACCCCATCATTCTCTATGCTGTTATGGGTATCATTAATGGAATTTACCTGACCAGCCATAACCTTTTCCGTGGTCTGCCGCCTGAAGCAGCATTTGCGAATTTTTTCCGCAGTCTGTTTTCCATTCCGGTTGCGTTCGGGTTTAACGAACTGGCTGGAGGAATCATGGGCTTATGCGGTGCTGTCAACATTTATGATTCTTTGCAGCAATGGGCCGCAGTTATTTCCAAGACCGCATCCGATTTTGTTGCCGGTTTCATTGAGGGGACTGTTGACCGGAAAAGAAACATCCGGCACCGGATGAGTGATTATCATCAGAAAATCCGTCAATTTCTGGATGGATATGCCCGACTGGAAATGCTATTTCCTGAAAAAGATGTTTTCGAACTTTTGGAAACACCAGCAAAATGGCTGCAATCAGCAAACGATGAAGCCAGACATCATTTCAATATATTGATTATCAATGCGCTGGATCTGCTTTATTTCTGGATGTATCAACCCAGAGCACAAACCGCTTTTAAAAAATTACTGTGCAGCATGGATCCTGATGAACGGCGGATTCTCATTAAAGCCCAGAAAATTCTAACCATGGAACGTGATATCAGCCAGATGTTTATAGACGGTATCGTAGGCCGGTCTTTTTCCAAATCGCTGGCATTCTATCTGGATCGATCTGAAAATTATTTAAATGCCATTGAAAAGCTTATCGATACACCCGTTGTCTGTGAATCGATATATGTAGACCGTGCTCCATCTGCTTGAGAAAAGTTACTGATATCCCAGTTGTTCCGTAATTGAATCGATTGTCAATACCTGTTTGTGACTTTTTCCCCGCTCCTACCCAGCCAAGCTATTAATCATAAATATAATTTGCTTTAATAGTAAATATCTGCGATAAAACAAAATATGGTTAATATTAAAGAGAATGAAACCTTGAAAAATCTGGGGAAACGTCTGAAAAACGCCAGATTGGAAATAAATGATCCACAAAAAGAGTTTGCCTTCAGGATCGGGGTATCGATTCCAACTCTTTACAAAATGGAACAGGGGAATCCTTCTGTATCAATCGGGACATGGATGAAAGCGTTATCCATGCTTGGCAAACTGGATGATTTCGATAAATTGATAGCACCCAATGAATCCTTGTTCGAAAGATATGATGCTTTAGAAAAAACAAAAAACCGGCAACGGGTGCGAAAGCAAAAATAGAATGTTCCGATTGCAAGTCAAACTTACTCTTCCGGACAGTACGACATTGTTCTGAACCAGATTCTTCAGCCGATATAAAAAATCTGGAGGCCCTTTTGAATGCGGCGTTGCGATACGAATCAGGATTGCCTTTAGATGAGGAAGATCTGCAATTGTTATATCAAAGCGGAAGCAGTCCTGGTGGTGCAAGGCCAAAAGCCCTTTGCCGAAAAGAAACGGGATCTCTCTGGATTGCAAAGTTCCCCCGGCATAACGATACCTTCCATGTAGAATCAATTGAAGCGGCTACACTTGAATTAGCGAAGCTCTCCGGATTGTCTGTTCCTGAATTTGAAATTCAGGATATCGGCAGCAGGAAAGCATTGCTGGTAAAGCGGTTCGACATTTCAGATCATCATGGTGGCCGATATCATATGATCAGCATGCAAACATTACTACAGGCTCAAGGATATTATTTTCTGAGCTATCATGATATGTTTGATGTAGTGAAAGCCCATAGTTATCAACCCTCAATTGATGTTCCATCCTTATTCCACCAGATGGTTTTTAATGTGGCAATCGGAAATACGGATGATCACCTTAAAAACTTTTGTATGCTCCACAAAGAATCCGGCTACTGCCTGTCACCAGTATATGATGTTCTGCCGGATCTATACGAAAAAAGAGAGCATTCATTATCTTTTTTCCCCGGGGCAGGCTTTTTGCCGCCAGACAGGAAGATACTGCAAAGGATAGGTAAAGACCTCAATATTGAAATGACCGGACGGATCATTGACAAGGTTTTGCAGGTAGTATCCGGCTGGAAAAATATCTTTCAACAATATCATGTCCCTGAATCTGAAATACAGCGACTTGAATGGAGTATCAATAGAAGAATTGAATCGTTGCTTTTTAATGATTTATAACATATCAAAGATGTTATATGAAATAAACAAAAAACCCACAGGAGTAAATTTTTGGACGAGGTCAAGAAAAAAGAACTCAGCGAAACAGACATCTGCGATCTGTTCATCACTCCTGCAATCAAAGACGCCGGTTGGGACCCTATCCGGCAGATCAGACGAGAAGTAACTTTAACGCCCGGCCCTGTTATCGTCCGGGGCAACCTATCGTCCCGCAATAAGAAAAAGAAAAAATTTGCAGACTATGTCCTTTCCTGGGAGCCGGGGATTCCGGTTGCTGTTTTAGAAGCCAAAGACAACCATCATACCGTGAGCCACGGTATGCAGCAGGCTTTAGGATATGCTGAAATATTACAAGTGCCAAGCGCATTCAGCTCCAATGGTGAGGCTTTTGCTTCACACAATAAAGTTCCCGCCGAGGGCGAGGATATCGAAACCCAAATTCCCCTTGATCAGTTTCCGCCACCACAAACACTCTGGCAACGCTACAAGACGTATCGCGGCATTAAAGACACGTCAGAAGAACTGGTCGTACAACCTTATCACTCAGACAGCTCCGGGAAAGAACCCCGTTATTACCAGGTTGAGGCAATTAACCGGGTTATTGAAGCAATCGCCAATGGTCAAAAGCGTTTATTACTAGTCATGGCCACAGGCACCGGCAAGACCTACACAACATTTCAAATTATCTGGCGGCTCTGGAAGGCAAAAGTTGTCAGTCGAGTTCTCTTTTTAGTTGACCGGAATATCTTGGCCGATCAGACACGGGTCAATGATTTCAAGCCCTTTGGCTCTGCCATGGCCAAGGTTAAAAACAGGAAGATCGATCCGGCCTACGAAATCCACCTCGGTCTCTATCAGGCCATAACCGGCCCGGACATAGAAGATAAAATCTTTAAAACTGTTTCACCCGACTTTTTCGACATGATCGTCATCGATGAGTGTCACCGCGGAAGCGCAGCCGAGGATTCTGCCTGGCGGGAAATCCTTGAATATTTCTCCGGCGCCATACAACTTGGTATGACTGCCACACCCAAGGAGACAAAATATGTTTCCAATCTGACCTACTTTGGCGAACCGGTTTACACCTATAGTCTGAAACAGGGGATTGCAGAAGGTTTTCTTGCACCCTATAAAGTGGTTCGAATCGATATTGATAAAGACATCTTCGGCTGGACACCACCGCCCGGAATGACGGATGATCTTAGCCAGGAAATCGAAACCCGTACTTACAACCAAAAAGATATGGATCGCATACTCGTCCTCAATCAACGCACAAAGCTGGTTGCAAAACGAGTGATGCAATTGCTCAAAGCAACCGATCCGTTTTCCAAAACCATTGTTTTTTGTGAAGATATTGACCATGCCGAACGGATGCGCGCAGCCCTTGTGAATGCCGCCGGGCAACTTGCCATCGATAACCCCAAATATGTCATGAGAATTACCGGTGACAGCACGGAAGGCAAGGCGGAACTTGATAACTTTATCGACCCCGAAAGTAAATTTCCCGTTATTGCAACAACTTCAGAGCTTTTAACCACGGGTGTCGATGTAAAAACCTGTAAGCTTATCGTACTCGATAAAACCATCAACTCAATGACCATATTCAAACAGATTATTGGGCGGGGCACCCGTATAGAAGAAGAACACAACAAATACTTTTTCACCATCATGGATTTTAAAAAAGCCACCGAACTCTTCAGAGATCCGGATTTTGATGGCGAGCCGGTTGTTATTTACGAACCCGAGGAGGAGGATGATCCGGTTCCGCCCGATCCAAAGGACCCTGACGACGAAGGTGTTGATGGCGAAAAAAGTGACGGCATTCAACAATATGTTTTTAACGGGATCCCGGTAAGCATAATTGCCGAACGTATTGAATACTATGGCCCGGATGGGAATCTGATTACCGAATCCTACCGTGATTTTACCCGTAAAAAAATCAAGGCTGAGTTCGCTTCTCTGGATGAATTCCTCCAGCGCTGGAAC
>PNOB01000116.1 GCA_013824585.1 Desulfobacterium sp.
GTAGCCTTGACCTCCATAAACCGGACACCCCGCCGTTCAGTCCATCCGCTTACGGTGTTTCCTTTTTTCTCAAAATGGATATTTGCCATTTTTTTAGGAAATCCGAACATTTCACGACCACCAGCCATGGCAATGTCATTGGTTACCGGCATGGCCAGACAATAATTTCCTTCTTCCCCATCATATTCAGCCCGGATAAACAATGCACTCTCCTTGTAAGTTACGTCAAAATTGGTGGCTGGATAATTGGCAACAAAGGCCATGGCAATAGGGGCATCTGCTGGTTTTAACGGTGGGGGAATCAGTCTTGCTATAATTTCCGGTTTGGTTTCCCAGAACACCATCAACATCTCCGCATCATAAAAATCCGCAGTCGTTTTTGTATTGGCCATAATTTCTTCAAATGATTTTACAAATCCCATGGCATCCTCCCTGGCCGGAATTACCGGCATTAAAAGTTTTCACCAACTCTCTTTTCCGGATAGGGTATTGGCCCTATCGCAGAGCCTTGCAGATACGCTTTTGGAAAAATTTACCCCTTTGAAATCAAATCCAGATAAATTCTGACATTAAGTCTTGTCAGAATTTATAGCAGAAAGATTTGACTTTGACAAGAGTTAATGTCAGAATTTATTTCATGAAAACAAAACAACAATTGCAGAACCGAAAATATGGTGGTGTTCAGGCGGATTTGAGAACAGAAGAAAGAAAGCAGAAGATCATTTCAGCCGGACTGGAATCCTTTGGAACCATTGGGTATGCAAAAACAAGTATCAAGAAGATATGCGCCATAGCAGGATTGACCGAACGGTATTTCTATGAGTCTTTTCATTGTAAAGAGGATTTGTTAAGTGCGGTATATCAAAGCATTACAGAGGAATTAATCATAAAAACAGATGAAATTATCGGCCAATCATCGGTTCGATCCATTGCTTATGAAGCATTGAGGCTTTATTATCAAACGCTACAGGATGATCCCCGAAAAGCAAGGGTTCTTTTTTTTGAGATATTGGGGGTCAGTCCGAGAATCGATGAGGAATACCAGGAAGCAATTCAAAAACTTTCAAGCAATGCAATGAGGATATTGCAGATGGCATTTCCGACAATGGATCACAATAAAGTAAAAGATACGATTCTTCCTTCAGCAATCGCCGGTGCGATCATTCAAGTGGCAAGTCAATGGACCCTGAATCATTTTCAGCCTCCTCTGGAAAAGATACTTTCACAGGTTCAGTATTTATTTGAGATAGTGGAGAGTGTTTATGCGGATTACATAAAGGATTGTGAATCATGAATCAATCAATCACGGAAAAGTTAAGTAAAAAAGAGTTAATTGAAATTTTGGGCAAATGCTGGATGACCCATGATGGAATGTGGTTTTACAACACGTTGATGGAAAACGGAATGGAAAGCGCAAACAGGATTAACAAAGCAGCAATCAAATCACTTGCGCCGATTGAAATCCATCGATTTAAGAAACGGATGGGAATTGAATCGATTGCATCTTATGAAGCATTAAAACAGTTTTTTAATGGAGTCGCGGAATTATTGATTCCGGATTTCATGAACATCTCTTTTACATTTCCCGGAAACAATATAGCAATATGGGAATTCAATGAAAAAAAATGTTTTGCCTATAATGGCATCAGCATGCTAGGGGTAATCGATGCCTATGAATGCGGACCGATTTACAGAATCCGTTGCTGGATGGATTCGCTGGGAATAAAATATGCAATCGACCCGGATCTGGACAGATGCGTCATGCCATCCAAAGGTCAATGTTCCGGAAGGATGGTCTTTCAATTTTGATGTCCGTTCTGTTTATTTGTTTCTGACAATGATTATGAAAATCAGTTGACATGGGCGAATTCCCCGGTAAAATGCCTCAAGTCCGAAGTATAACCGTATCAGGAACAGATGCACAGAAAGGATAGGATGTAAAGGAACGACATGGAAAGAATCATCAACTATAAAGATCGTGACGGCATATTAAAAAACGTTGCCATCGCGGTCTGCATACTGGAACTGCTGATTGTCATCCTTACCATGGCCTATCAGCAGGATGTGGTGAAACGCACCGAAACACCCATCACCCAGGAAATGGCCCAGACCTTCATCCAACATCCGGAAAAATTGAAACCAAATGAGCGGGTGGCCTTAAATTCATACGGCAGCTTGGTCAATCAACAGACCTATCTTCTGGTGAAAGAAGCCGAGGAGGTCATCCCGTTTCCCTGGAAAGCCTGGATCCTCATCTCAGTAGGAGCCCCCATCGGGATTGCGTTCCTGGTGATGCTGCTCACCAGGGCCTATTTTCAGACTGTCAATCCCGGTGAAAGAGAATCGGCCGAAAGCACAGGGAAGTTCGTGGCTGCCTTGAATCGATTGAGTCAGATCAATATCATCTGGTTCATGCTCCTCTCCATCATTGTCCTGTTTTTTTTCTGGTACATTCCCGAAGTTGTTAAATATACAGGCGGAATGGCCATAACCTGGCTGACCCGCTACTGGTGGATACCGGCCATCGTTTTAAGCGTTGTCGTTTTTGTTGTATTTTTCTGGATCTACCTGCAGTACAAATTGAGACTGCGCGCCATGAATATGGAAATGGAGCTGGCCAAATTCAAATTTTTACAGATGGAGGGAAACAATCAGTTGCTGCTTGGCGGCAACAACGCCCCTGCCGCTCCGTTACCCGAAGAAACGCGTGCTACGGAAGATCAGGCAGACCAACCAAAAGAAACCGATAAATCAATTCATGAACCTGATGACGTGCCCGGCGCATGGTATGGAGACTGGATTGGTATTTCATTAAGAGATAAGGGTAAGGGATAAGGCCTTACATTTTTTGAAATTGGCTCATTTGTAAAACCTGTTTGTGTGTCAACGGCAGTCTAAACAAAATTCAGAATCGGCCAGTTATTTTTGATCGCGATTTTTTTGAGCGGCCAGGTCGGCTCAACCGCATAAGGGTGACCCACGATCTCCAAAAGCGGTATGTCGGAATGATGGTTTCCATAGGCATAAGAGTTTTTAAGATCAATGCCATGCTCTGCTGCAAGCTGCTGCGCCTGAATCCTTTTCTGCTGATCAATGCAGACAGGCCCTTTTGACCTGCCGGTTAGCAGACCCTCCTGTGATTCTTCAAGATCCGTGCATAAAAGATGATCAAAACCAAGATCTGCAACAACCGCTTCAAGGTAGTACCGCACGGATGCGGAAACAAGAATCAGACAGTGACCTTTTTTCTTATGTTCATTCAGTTTTGACAGAATGTTCGGGGATAGGAGCGGCCGGATATAATCCATATAAAATTGGGCAGCACCTGCCTGAAAATCCGAAAGACGCTTTCCCCGATACAATCTGAGCAGCAGGTTCGCCATGTTTTCATCAGAATACAGATGAAATTTATAAAAAATATTGGCAATGAAAACACGCAGCAAATACCCTGAGGAGATCTCCTTTCTCTCATACAGATATCTCAATCCTGGTTTGGCGCTTTCCACCATGAGAAGTGTTTTGTCAAAATCAAAAAATGCACCTGTTGTTTTCATATTTCCTATTTTTCAAATGTGTGGATGTTGATATTTAGTGCCTTTAGATTAGAGACAAACTTTCGGTCGAAAGTTACTACCATTGATCCGCTTCTGATCTTACTGGACGCAGCAATAAGGGCGTCACCAAAATCATGGATCGGGTCGGGCCACCATGAAAGAACTGTTTTAAAATCAACTTCCTGAATAACTTCAATGCCGGGCATTTCGATAAGATCCTTAATCATCCTGCTGATCTTATTTTTGGGTACCTGATAGATTCTGTCCAGCACATAAATGAATTCGGTCAAAACATGCTGATGGCAGAAGATCACTGCCTTCATATGTGCCGCTGATTCAAATAGCGGAGTAATTTTTTGCTGCTGTTCCGGATTCCGATCTGTTACAAATGAAATCAGGGCATTCGTGTCAATGACATATCGCCTCACCGGTATTTCTCCGTGCGGAGATTACGGGCAATGTCAATGTCACTGTCGATGTCTCCCTTTCCGATTTTTACGGCATTCCTGTACTTTAAGAAATTCCGTTTTGCGGGATAAATCGTTACCTTGCCTTTTTCCACCTTCCATTCCAAGGCATCTTTCACGGAAAGACCAAGAACCTCGCGAATGGTTTTGGGAATAGTTGTTTGATATTTGGATGTTATAAGAGATTGCATATCGTTGTCCCCCCTATGATATTCCTTACGAATATAGAATAATGTAAGGAATTATTCACGTCAAGGAAAAAGCTAACAGGAAAAAGCAACAGGGGTAAAACGACAATTTATGCCTTTCGGGATAGCAGAAACGGAATAATCCGCTGATAGGCAGCAGGGAACAGCCGTTGAATCATATCCAGAACATAGGCATCCAACCCGATCAAAACTCTTTTTCGTTTTTTCCGGATGGCGTGAATGATGCGATGCGCAGCTGCATCCGGCTGCAGCGAGCTGTAAACTGACGGCCCTGCCGATACCCGATGCCGTACCTGTTACCACTGCTGTTGTATTGGTGAAATCCATTTGCTTCTTAATGACATAACCCGTGTTGCCTTGCCAGGAGCCTTGCTCAGAATATGATGAATGTTATTCCCAAATAACGAATCCATCATCTATCATAAAAAAGAAGTTCTTTCGATAAGAAAAACATTTGGTAATAAAAGGGAAAAATGAATTCAATGCCTGATTTCACCTGGGATTTCCTGCCCAAACAAACCTTGACAAAAGAAGTGTCTGCCATCATATTGCCTGTATAAAAACAAGACAGACCATTCTTGCCATATCGTGATTGTGAATCGGTTTGCCCCTATAATCGTGATGAAAAAATCAGTTTTAAAGTACAATAAACAACAGGTGGTTACATGGAAAAGATATTCAATCCCGAATCCATTGCAGTGGTCGGGCTTTCATCCAAGGAAAGCAACATTCCCAGACTGACATTGGAAAATATGCTGCGGTGGGGATATCGTGGCAGAGTGTTCGGCATCAATCCCAGAGGGGATGATCCTTTTGTGGACGGAATTCAGATGTTTCGGAGTGTCTCTGATCTTCCGGAGGTTCCCGACCTGGTGTATTCACTGATTCCAGCCAAATTTGTGCCGGAGATGGTTGAACAGTGCGGCCGATTCGGAGTTACGCGTATGGCGATTCCCAGTGGTGGATTTAACGAGTTTGGAAGTGAGGGAAACTCCTTTGCAGAACTGACCCTTCAAAAGGCCAGGGAATATGGTATCCGTTTTATCGGTCCCAACGGGCTTACCGTCGCCAATACTTTAAACGGACTTTGTCTTCCTTTTGCACCGGTAGTGAAACCCCCAAAAGGAGGGATATCCATTATCTCCCAGAGCGGCGGGATTGCCCTCATGATCATGCAGTATCTCAAGGATGAAAATCTGGGAATGGCCAAGTTTGCCAGTATCGGCAATAAACTGGATCTCAATGAGGTGGATTTCCTGGAATATTTGGGCGATGATCCGGAAACATCCATTATATTCATGTATCTGGAGAGTATTCCAAATGGCCGTTTATTGATTGAAGCGGCTGAAAAGATAGATAAACCTATTGTGATCTATAAGGCCAATACAACCGATTCCGGAAAAAAGGCTGCCATGAGCCATACGGCTGCGGTCAGCAACAATGATGAAATCATCGATTCTGCATTTGAAAAAGCCGGGATTATCCGTATTCGCACATTTCATGATTTTTTTGCCGTGGCAAAGGCGTTTCAGCTTCCGCCCATGAAAGGCAAACGGGTGATGGCCATGAGCCCGGCAGGCGGAATTTCGGTAATGATGGCGGATTTGTGTGAACAAGCCGGGTTTGAGTTTGCTGATCCAGGAGAAGCTTTTTACAAAGGACTTCAGAAATTTACCAATGCAGGGGTGATCCGTTTTTCCAATCCACTCGATATGGGGGATATTTACGATCCCAAACTGGTTGCACATGTGATCTGCAGTGTCATGCACTCCGATGCGGTGGACGGGGCGTTTTATATCAGCTTTACCCCCCAGATGCCGAGAGGAAGGAATGTTTTCCGGGCCATGTTCCGTACAGATCTCTCCAAGGAGGCATGGGGGGCGATTCTGTCATCCGGCAAACCTTTAGCAGCATGCCTGACCAGTCCGAGTCTGTCCGAGTTCAAGCAGGCTATCAATGTACCTATTTTTAACAGTCCCGAAGAGTTGATCCGGGCCATGTCCATGCAGATGAAGTACCATCAGCAGAAACAGGAATCCAGAAAGGAAATTGCAATACCATTTCAGGCGGATATGGAGATTGCCCAAAACTGGATGCAGTCCAGAAAAGGGGATCTGGGAGAGGAATCCCTTGAACTGCTGGATGCATTCGGGATTTCCACAGCCTCATCCGCTATTGCCGGGGATGAAAATCAGGCCATTGCCATAGCGGAGAAGATGGGGTATCCGGTTGTCATGAAGGTGGTCTCTCCGGATGCTCTTCATAAATCCGATGCCGGAGGGGTGATCGTGGGTGTTGTGGATCAGGATGCGATAAAACAGGCATTCAGGAAGATTCGCAAAAATCTGGAGGCGTATCAGGCTGGTGCGCGGTTTGACGGGGTTCGGATTCAGCACATGGCCGAAGAAGGGTATGACCTGTTTATTGGCGGCAAACAGGATGATGCGTTTGGCCCGGTCGTTTTTTTTGGCATGGGCGGCATTTTTATGGAGCTGTATAAGGACACAGGCAATATGATTTGTCCGGCCACTCATGAACAGGTTCGAAAACGACTGGAGCGGTTAAAGACGTTTTCTTTGTTGAAAGGCATGAGGGGGAATGCACCAGGAGATGTTGACATGTTTGTGGATATGGTTGTCAGAGTTTCTTATCTTCTTCATGCATTTCCTCAGATTCGGGAACTGGATATCAATCCTATGAGGATATTCTCAAAAGGAGGCATGGCTCTGGATGCCCGGATGCGGATTGAGTAGCCGGCTTTTTTCAAGTAGATGGATTTTTTTCTGACAAAGCTTGGGCAAAAGCAAAAAGAGAAGTTTTAAACATGAAGTCTTATCGTCTTGTAAAACCATATTTTGTCGAGCGGATCTGGGTAGTGGTAGCGGGTGTTGTTTGCCTCATGATCGTGGATCTTGTGCAGCTTTTCATTCCACGGATTATCAAACAGGCCGTGGATGATATGACAGCATACCGGGCTACCCAGCAATCTTTATTGGAGCTTTCGATCTATATACTCGTTGCAGCACTGCTGATCTGTGTTTTACGGTATTTCTGGCGGCGATGTCTGATCGGTACCTCCAGACGGGTGGAGGAAGGACTTCGCAATCGGCTGTTCAGCCATATTCAGACCCTTTCCGCTTCCTATTTTGATAAAACCAGGACCGGCGATCTAATGGCCCATGCCACAAATGATATTGGCAATGTGCGTATGGCAACGGGAATGGGAATTGTCGCAGCAACGGATGCGGTTTTCCTGGGAACCGCTGCCATCGGCTTTATGTGCTATATCAATATCCAGTTGACTTTTTATGCATTGATACCCATGCCATTGATCGCTTTTTTTGCAAAATATTTCAGCAAAAGGATGCATAACCGATATCGCTTGGCTCAGGGGGCATTTGCCGATATGACCGAGGTGGTTCGGGAACGATATGCCGGGATACGGATTATTAAATCCTACAATCTTGAAAAAGACTCGGAACAGAGGATGGAAGAGGTATCCAGGCGCTGCATCCGGGAAAATCTTTTTCTGGCCAGAATCACCGGTTCTTTTTTTCCGCTTATGCTGCTGTTCTCCAACCTGAGCCTTGCCATGGTGATTGTTTTTGGCGGCAGGCTGACGATCCTGACAGAAATTTCACCAGGGGATTTTGTCGCCTTCATCAATTATCTGAATCTGATGACCTGGCCGATGATGGCACTTGGCTGGGTTACGAATCTGCTTCAGCGGGGAGCCGCTTCGCTGGATCGGATCAATTCCATCCTGCAAACCCGGCCGGAAATCAATCAGCCCGAAAAGCCGGTATTGAGCGGTTCCGTCAGGGGAGAGGTTCAGTTTGAGGAGGTTTCTTATTCTTATGGGGATAGACAGAAACCGGTTCTGTCCCGGATCAGTTTTACGGTGAATCCTGGTGAAACCTTAGGAATCATCGGTCCGCCGGGAAGCGGCAAGACAACGCTTCTGAATCTTTTGCCGCGTCTGTATGATGTACAGGAGGGTACTGTCCTGATCAATGGAACAGACATCCGGGAGTGGAATCTGGAAAAACTGCGGGATGATATTTCCTTTGTTGCCCAGGAACCGTTTTTGTTTTCCGGAACCATCCGGGACAATATCCGGTTTGGAAATCCGGATGCAGATGATGCAAGAGTCATGGAGGCCGCAAAGATGGCTTCTTTTGACGATGCAATCAAGGCCTTGCCGGACGGCCTGAATACCATTGTGGGGGAGAAAGGGGTGATTCTTTCCGGCGGGCAGAAGCAGCGGCTTGCCATTGCCCGGGCGTTTATCCGGAATACAACTGTTTTACTGCTGGATGATCCGGTCAGTCAGGTGGATATGGATACGGGTCAGAGAATTATTGAGACCATTCGTCTTTTTGAGGGCCGGATGACCGTCATCATTGTTTCCCACAGGCTGTCCGCACTCCGCCACGCAGATCAGATTCTGGTGATGGAATCCGGAGCAATCAAAACAAGCGGTACTCACGATCAGTTGATGGCCACGGATGAATATTATGCCAGGACGTTCCGGCTCCAGGAGATGGAGGAGGCGAATCATGCATTCTAACTACAGCCACTTCCATGAAGACAAACTGGGTCAGCAATATGATGTAAAACTCCTGAAGCGACTGATCCCTTTTGGCAGAAAGTATCAATGGTATTTTTTTGCCACTGTTTTTCTGGTGATCCTGATTACCCTGTTGGACATTTCAATCCCTTATGTCACAAAGATCGCCATTGACCGGTATATTGTTCCCAATGTCGGACTTTCAGAATCTTCCAAAAAAGAGGGTACGGATGTCCGGTCCGGTTTGTATCCGGTGGATTTACAGGATGCGTCTGCTGCCGCAATTGTAAAGAAATATTCCAGCCTTTTTACGATACAGAAGAATATTGCATTCATACCTTATGATAAAATAACAGATATACAGCCTGAAGATATTTACCGGTTGCGGAAAGGTGATTTCAAAGGGGTAATGGTTCTGGCTCTCGGGCTGATTTTAATTGTTATCGCAGTTTTTGTCCTGAATTTTATGCAGGTGATGATCATGGAGTATACCGGTCAGATGATCATGCATGATTTGAGGATGAAGCTTTTTAATCATATTCAAAGTCTTTCCATGTCCTATTTTACCAGAAATCCGGTGGGTCGTCTGGTTACCAGAACAACGAATGATATACAGAATATGTATGAGATGTTTACTTCCGTGATCACATTTGTTTTCAAGGATCTTTTCCTGCTGGTTGGCATTGCAATTGTGCTGGTCAGTATCAATAGGCGGTTGGCCATGGTAACGCTGTCTATTCTGCCGGTACTTGTTTTTACAGCCATTAAATTTGCAGGAGTTGCACGGGACGCATTTCGAGAGCTGCGTATCAAAATTGCCGAGATCAATTCCCGTGTTTCGGAAACAATAGAAGGGATACGCGTTGTTCAACTGTTCAGGCAGGAAGTCAATAATTATCTGGGTTTGAAGAAATTGAATCATGAGTTTTATCTGGCAGGAATGTTACAGATTAAAGTGTTTGCGGTATTTATGCCGTTGATCGAGTTGATGGGCACAGTCGTTGTTGCAGTGATTGTTTATTACGGAGGAAGCGGTGTGATACAGGGACAGATCAGCCTGGGTTCTCTCGTAGCCTTTATTTTCTATATGCGCATGTTTTTCAGGCCGGTCAGGGATATTGCGGAAAAAGTTAATATCATGCAGGATGCACTGGCCTCAGCCGAAAGGATTTTTTTGATACTGGAAAAAAAGGAAAGTCAACCTGTTCCGGCGGATTCGATCCCGGAGCCGGATGGAATTCAGACGCTTGCGTTTGAGAATGTATCCTTTTCCTATGATGCCGGACAGCCAGTTCTGAAAGACCTTTCTTTTACGATCAAAAAAGGGGAAGTCTTGGCTGTTGTGGGCCCTACGGGCGCCGGAAAAACATCCCTGATCAACCTGATCATTCGTTTTTATGATCCAATTTCCGGAAGAATCCTGCTGAATGGAAAGGATATCCAATCCTGGCCTGCCGATGTAATCCGGAACCGGGTTGCGTTGGTAACACAAGATCCGTTTCTGTTCTCCGGAAGCATCCGTGAGAATATTGTTGGAACCAATACCCATATTATGGATGAAGAATTGACAAGGATCTTGGAAATTTCAAACTGTCTGCCATTTGTCCGTAAGTTTCCGGAAGGGGCGGATACGATACTTTCTGAAAGAGGGAGTTCCATTTCAAGTGGTGAACGTCAGTTGATCTCCATCGCAAGGGCGATCGCTTCCGATCCGGAGCTTATTATCCTGGATGAAGCAACCTCATATGTGGATTCGGATACGGAGCTCAGGATTCAGGACGCCATGGAAAAGCTTCTGGCAAAGCAAACGACCCTGGTGATCGCCCACAGGCTTTCTACTGCTCGAAAAGCAGACCGGATTATGGTATTGAAAAAAGGACGGATCATTGAAATTGGATCACATGATGAATTGATGGCAAAAAAAGGTTTTTATTTTCAGTTGAATCAGCTTCAAGGATAACTCAGGAGGAGGGGATATGAACAATCGATTGTGGTTATGGCTTTTCAGTATTGTAGTTTTTTTCCTGCTTTTTGCAATGCAAACCAATGCCGAAGATTCAACAGAAATCGTTGAGCACAAAAAAATCAGTATTGATGTTGGTCCTTCAAAGGAGGAAAAAGAGGTCGGGTTGAAAAGAATGGAGATTCTGGATAAATCCCTTTCACCGGAGTTGCTGGAAAAAAAGAGAATTCTGGTTCAATCCATTGAAAAGGATTACACACGGAAAATCGAACAATTGATCCAGCCATTGACCTCGTCCATCGGGAAGAATACCATTGTCACCCATGTGGATATCGATTTTTTAGATCCGGACTTTCAATCTCAGGTTCAGGCAAGCCAGCGGGTATCGGTTTCGATTATCATGGGACGTGCCGGATTTGAAAACTGGGCCATGCGGGGTAAAACCGAGCAGGAGACACTGGATCAGTTAAAAAAGATGATCCATACCATGTTCAGGATTCCGGAAGAGAATATAGCAATTATGGTGGCACCGAACTAGCTGTTCAGTTTGACGGTTTTCCAGTTCGCCCGTCAGCCGGATATCCTGTTTGTACGGGCTGTTCATTTTTTATATGAAAGTGCCGCGAGGGAGTAATCAAAACGGTTGGGTTTCGATTACCCAATCGTTTTGATTACTCCCATTGTGGGAGCGGCATCTTGCCGCGACAGCACTGTCTTGATTGACAACTTGAAAAAAACCATATCGCGGCTGGAAGCCGCTCCCACATAATTCGATTATTCAACAGCTTTGATTACACCCGTGCCGCGAGACGGTGTTTCATTTGAGAAGGCTTTTAGATAGGCATCCTCTGCTTCTTTGTATAAAAGCATTTCTGTTTCCGAATATCGGGGAGAAAAATGAAAAATCGTGAAGCGCTTTACTCCTGCTTTGCCGCAGATTTCTCCGGCCTGCCTGGCGGTTAGATGGTTTTTTGTGGATGCGATATCTGCATGGGCATCTGAAAAAGCAGCTTCAATAAAGAGATGATCCGCCCCCTGAACAAAGGGGATAATTTTTTTCAGATTTTCCGGCGTATACCGGACGTCTGTAATATAGCCTATTTTTTGACCAGGTGTGATTTTTGCAATCCAGCTCGAAAGTTCACCCAGTTTGAAACAGTGAGCATGGGGTGATAGG
>PNOB01000117.1 GCA_013824585.1 Desulfobacterium sp.
TGAATCGCCGGAAATCTCATGTACTGCATCTGTAATCTCTTCAACAAATCTGCTTTTATATGCTGGCTGCCCTTTTCTGAAATTTGAATAACTGATATACAAATAATATATTGCTCTTGTGATGGCAACATACATGAGTCGTCTTTCTTCCTGCAACTCAGATTTTGATTCCTTGGATTTCCAATGAGGAAACAGATCCTCTTCACAACCTGCGATAAAAACAGCAGAAAATTCCAGCCCTTTGCTGGCATGAATGGTTGACAAGTTCACACCAGATCCATCTTCCTTATCTTCCTCCTTATCCTCCCGTATCAATGAGGCTTCTTCTAGATATTCAAGCAGAGTCGACTTTTGGGAGGCAGAATAGAGCAACGCCTCAATGTTTTCAACCCGTGAAGTATAATCCGCACTTGTCTTTGAATACCCTTGTAAGTATTCCAGATATCGTAACGATGTCAGAATGGTGTGAATCGCTTCGGATGGCGGCTGTTCTCTGATCCGATCAATCACCTCGAGCAGTTCTGTCAGACTCGCATGGACTTTCGGTGTTACTAACCGTTCACAAAGAACCTTTCTTGCTGCACCCTGCAGGCTCATTCCAGGGATCATCACGCTTCCGATTTTTTGTATCATTCCAGGCCCGATCCCGCGGCTGGGAATATTAATAATCCTCTCAAAAGAAACATCATCTTTCGGGAAAACAGAAGCCGCAAGATAACAATTAATATCCAGTATCTCCTTTCTCTCAAAAAAGCCTTTTGATCCCATCATGCGGTATGGTATCCCATAATATCGAAGAGCTTTTTCAAATGCCAGAGAGCAAAATTTGGTTCGATACAGAACCGCCATTTTATCATATGGAACACCGGTATCTTTCAATACCCTGACCTTTCTACATACCCATTTGGCCTCTTCATCGTCATTATAAAAATTATGAAGTTCTACAACTCCGCCCTTCTTGCTTGCATAGCATTTTTTGTCCATTTTATCTGGATTGTATTCAATCAGGCTGTTTGCAATCTGAACGATTTCGTTAGAAGAGCGGTAGTTTTTTTCAAGCCTGAAAACCCGGGCTTTCTCATATTTTTTTTCAAAGGTTAAAAAATGATTCACATTACTTCCACGAAATCCATAAATCGCCTGCCAGTCATCGCCAACGCAAAAAAGATTGGAACCGGAAAAAAAAAGACGCGTTAATTCTTCCTGTAAATTATTGGAATCCTGATATTCATCAACAAGGATGAACTGAAAAAGATCTTGATATTTTTTCCGCACATCCGGAAAATCCCGTAACAGATTCCGGGTTAACAAAAGAATATTATCAAAATCCACTGCATTTTTTTCCTGAAGCTCTTTCTCATATAAGCTATAAATATCAAATAACCGGATATGGAAAATATAAGGCTTCTGATCAAAATATTGTCCAGGGTTTGCTGAATTCTTCGCACTGGAAATCTGCCCTAAAATTGCCGGCACATATTTCTTATCAAAATTCAACCCGACCATAATTTCAGTCAACAGCTTCTTCTGCTGATATTCTGCATAAATCTGAAGTGGCATACTGTATCCGAGCAAATAACAATAAGATTTTAATATCATAAAACAAGCGCTATGATATGTACGTACCCATGGAAAAGACCCCAGTCCGATTCCTGTCAGCCGGACAAGCCGGCTCTTCATTTCGCCCGCTGCCTTATTTGTAAATGTAATTGCAAGTATCCTTGTTGGATCATATCCGCTCTGAATCAGGTGGGCTATTTTTGCAGTAAGTGTAAGCGTTTTACCAGATCCGGCGCCTGCGATCACAAGTGTGGGAGAACCAGTATATTCAACAGCGGCCTTCTGCTGGGTTGACAACTCCATATCTTTTCCTTTCTCCAAATATTTATTCTGGAAATCCTTTGAATAAAAAATAGAACCGATAGCGGATAAAAGAATAAAAATGACGATATTTTTTATTGACAATCGCCTTCAACGCGGAAAAGCCTTTACATCCTCTTGCCAATTTCCATATAGACCGATTTCCGATGCCTGATGCCAAGAATCCATACCTCAGACTCAATCACTTTGAACACAACCCGGTAATCACCCACGCGGAGCTTCCAGTAGCCCTTCAGTGTCTTTCGTAAAGGTTCCCCATAGTCATGAGGTGCGGTCTGCAACCGTTCTTCTATGGCCTTACGGATCCTGTCTTTTGTTTTTCGATCGATAAGAGGCAAGTCTTCAATGCGAACAGCGGGATGATAGTGTAATGTAAAAAGCATGGATCATTTCCATACTTCTTCATTTGAAAGCGCCACTTTTCTGTCAAATGACTTCATTCGTTTATCAGCAAAAACTGCAAGGGCTACATCTTCCCTCAAGTCAATTGCCTCCCGGATAAGGTCACGGGCAATGGTGGACATGGAAACTCCCTCACTGGTTGCAAGGTCATGTATAACATTATACAGCAGCGGCTCAACAACAATGTTTACTCTCGGATTTTTTGTGGGCATCGTTCTTTCTCCTTCCGGGAATAAGTGTAACGCTTGTGATGCACCATGTCAAGGTAATAATTCCAAAGGTCTCTTCACCGTCAGCCTGCTGGTTTAGTGGATTTTCCAGCGTAAAAATCCAATATGTATCTTTCCGGATTAACCTGGATATTGTTGACCCGTACCTCATAATGGAGATGAGGACCGGTACTCTTCCCTGTATTTCCAACACGGGCGATAATATCTCCTCTTTTTACTGCATCTCCACATTTCTTTACTATTTTAGAACAGTGTGCATAGCGAGTCGAGATGCCATGACCATGATCAACAACTACCGTATTTCCGAGCAGGCCTTTGCTGCCTGCAAAAGTGATGATTCCATCGGCTGTTGCAATGATGGGATAACCTTTGGAAGCTACAACATCAATCCCCTTGTGCATTTCCCTTCTTCCGGTAAAAGGTGAAATTCGATAACCGAATCCGGACGACATCCACCCCGCAGATGGAAGAATGGAAGGAGTTGAGGCAAGAATATTACGTTTTTCCTCCAATTGCTGTAAAACCTCTGACAGCGATTCCAATTGAATTTTAGATGCATACTCAAGAGTGTCAACCTGTTCATCCATTTCTTGAATCAAACGATCCTGTTTATTTTCAACAGAGGCATCCAGCTCACGGTCTTCTGGAATCGATCCACCAATACCGAAAAGACTCTCTGTGTCACTCGTTTTTTCAATATTGGCAATGATTCGGATTTTTTTCTCAAATTGATTCAAATCGATGAGCTTGCCTTTCAGTAGATTGATATTATCCGAAAATTTTTGGATTTGAAGGCGCTGCGTCTCAATCTCCTGCTGTTGACTCACGTTGCTAATTTGTGATGCATAGCTATCCGTGATGCACTGACGAAATTGAATATACTTTGAAATCATCCCCGCCAAACCGATCAGGCAAATCAGCACAACGATGCCTGCAGCAACGGCTGACGATTTTAGAAAAGTAATCTGATTAACCTTTGAACCTGAATTTCGAAAGATAATGAGTGTAATTTTCTTTTGCATACCGGTATTCACATAAAGGGGAAAATTCAAAATGATTTGTCAAACCGCGCTAACGAAAGCTCATATCAATCAAAAACAATGTTCGCTGTCAATTGATTAATACTCTTTCGAGTATTTTTTTTCTGAATTTTCATCTGATGTTATCATTTCATAAAACATTCAGCTCTGAATGAAATTTACCTTTGGCATCTGGTTCGTTTCAAGCTGAATGATTGCACCACCTCCACTTTTTCCAATACTGCAATTTACAACAGTTGTTTTTCCAATGACGCTCTGTCCTATATCTTCATGAATATGTCCGCAAAGAAAAAGTAAAGGTTGTTTCTGCGTAATGATATTGTGTATTTTTTGACTTCCGGAATGAACACGGCCCAATACACGATCCAAAACACCAAATGGAGGCGGATGCATGACCAGGATTGATTTATCGGTAAGGGATGACTCGATCTCACGAAACCTGCTTGCCTCCCGGAAGCAGACTTTTGTTCGAAACGGAATCAATACCGCTCCTCCCAGACCAATAAAATGAAAACCATTTTCAAAATAGGCTTTCCCATGGATAGAATAAACAGCAGCGGTTTTTGAGATCAACCTATCCACGATTGGAAAATCCGAATTCCCCCGAACCGTCAGAACCGGAATCGACAAATCACTCAAATAATCAATGGTGTCCTTTGGAAAAAAATAATTGGTTATGTCACCGGCAACAATCAGGATGTCAGGTTGGTATTGATCAATGTTCTTACGAATTTTCAAGAGGTTCTCTTTTTTGCCATGGATATCGGCAACCGCATACAGCAACATATTGCCCAGCCCTCCTCCTGAAATGATTCGAGATTAAGTAGTTTCTATTGGTTCATGACCATAACAGATCCACGCCTGAACAGGTTTGAGAGCAGAATCTGTGAATGGCTGCCATATTGACATTGTAAAGGTTTATATTGCATTAAAAGTTCACAAGTCAATAAACAAATATCAAATACCCAATTTCATTTCTTTATCATCAACGTGCTTGTTTCATTAACTTTTAAAACAACCGCACAGGCACAGAGAGAGCAGAACAGGTTCAACTGATCCGGACAGGAGACAATAACCAGATCCATTAAAATAATCACTACACAGTGCAGATCGCTATCTGGCAGATATCATCTGCATCTTCAAAGCAGATCCATACTGAATGTGGCGAACTCAATATGAAAAAGCCTTTGTAGCTGCTCTCTCCATGTCTCTGCGGTTTTTTAAAATAAAAAAGCCCCGCTTAGTCGAAACCAAGGCGGGGCTTGTTGTATAATTCACCCAGACATCACCTTGACCTCGAAGGCACATCATGTTTTCCGGTAATCTGAATAGGTCTCCTGGCTCGTGGATCAACCGATCAATCGCCCCTTCCCAGCCGAACAACTGGCCAGTGGTTTTATGCGATCAACCTCTCCACTCACAGTGGCGGGCCCGCAGCGGATTTTCACCGCTTTCCCTTTTATGCCGAAACGGCATCCAGATCAAAAAAATATGGTTGTACTTAACGAAAAATCCATAAATATGTCAAGCAAAAACAGACAGGCGGCTTTTTTCGTTATTACATATTCCTTCTATATTGTCCTCCAACATCATACAGGGCTTTTGTGATCTGCCCCATTGAGCATACCCTTACCGTGTTCATCAACTCTTCGAATACGTTTCCACCTGCCAGGGCAACCTGTTGAAGCTGGTTTAATGCAGCAGATGATTTATTTTCATTTCTTTTCTGAAAGGCATGAAGCCGTTTTAACTGAGAAGATTTCTCCTCTTCTGTTGCCCGCGCAAGTTCAATGCATGAAGAAACTTCTTCTGCCGAAATATCGGGATTGCGGAACGTATTTACACCGATAAGCGGCAGCTCTCCCGAGTGTTTTTTATATTCATAATATAACGATTCTTCCTGAATACTGCTTCTTTGATACCCGGTTTCCATAGCACCCAGAACACCACCCCGTGAGGTAATTCGATCAAACTCAATAAGAACCGCTTCTTCAACCAGGTGAGTCAGCTCTTCAACAATGAAGCTGCCCTGATATACATTCTCATTCTTGGAAAGCCCCCATTCCCGATTGATAATCAACTGTATGGCCAGTGCCCGTCTTACCGATTCGTCCGTCGGAGTGGTAATGGCCTCGTCATATGCATTTGTATGCAGGCTGTTGCAATTATCGTAGATAGCGCATAAAGCCTGAAGGGTTGTCCGGATATCGTTAAACTGAATCTCCTGACTGTGAAGAGACCGGCCGGAAGTCTGAATATGATATTTCAACATTTGTGACCGAGCAGCCCCTTTGTATTTTTCCCGCAAGGCAATGGACCAGATCCTCCTTGCAACTCGCCCGATAACCGTATATTCCGCATCCATTCCATTGGAAAAAAAGAATGAAAAATTGGGTGCGAAACGGTCCAGCGGCATGTTTCTGGAAAGGTAGTACTCCAGATACGTAAAACCATTTGCAAGCGTTAACGCCAGTTGGGTAATGGGATTGGCGCCGGCCTCTGCAATGTGATATCCGGAAATGGACACTGAATAAAAATTACGGACATTCTTATCGATAAAAAACTGCTGGATATCTCCCATCATTTTCAGTGCAAACTCAATGGAAAGTATGCAGGTATTCTGTCCCTGATCCTCTTTCAGGATATCTGCCTGAACCGTTCCCCGGATATTGGACAAAACCATGTCACAAATATTCTGATACGTTTCGGCAGAAGGCTCCTTTTTGTTTTCCGCCTTGTACTTATCAACCTGCTGATCGATAGCCGTGTTCATGAACATGGCAAGGATAATTGGAGCTGGACCGTTAATGGTCATCGAAACCGAGGTGTCGGGTGAACACAATTCAAACCCGTCATACAAAGTGCGGACATCATCAATCGTACAGACACTCACTCCGGAAGTCCCGACCTTTCCATATATGTCGGGCCGGATTTCCGGATCATACCCATACAAAGTTACAGAATCAAAAGCGGTTGATAAACGGGTGGCGGAATGATTGGCAGACAGAAGTTTAAACCGTTTATTCGTCCGGCCAGGATCTCCCTCACCTGCAAACATACGGGTGGGATCTTCGTCTGTCCGCTTGAGAGGGAACACCCCGGCAGTATAGGGAAAGCTCCCCGGAAGATTCTCTTCACGCATCCATCGGTAGAGTTCACCCGGATCTGTATACTTGGGCAATGAGATTCTGGGGATCTTCAATTTTGAAAGGGATTCTGAATACAGAGGAACTCGGATCTCATGATCACGGACATTGTAAACCAACTCATCCTGACCATATGCGCGCTTGATAGTCTCCCACTCTTTCACAAGATTATGGGTTTCCGGGTCAAGCTGTTCTTCTGTTTTTTTTATGGATTCATAAATTCTTTCAATGAGGCGCAAATCAGCTTCAGCGTTGTTCTCTTTCAGCGTTTCTATCGTTTTCTCAAGATGCCAGATCGTTCTGACAACTTCCGTCTGCTCTTTTGTGTACTGGTGATATCTTCTCACTGTATCCGCAATTTCAGAAAGATAGCGGACGCGATTGGGTGGAATAATGATCGCTTTTGAACTGGAGTGCCTGGTTTTGGGCCTCGGAAGCTTTGAATCCAATTTCACTCCGGTCTTGGCAGCGATGGTATCGAGAATTCCAAGATATAAAGCGGTAACGCCATCATCATTAAATTTTGATGCAATGGTTCCATAAACCGGCATCTCTTCCGTTGGTCTGTCAAACGCCTTGCGGTTTCGCTGTACCTGCTTTCGGACATCCCGGAGTGCGTCCTCGCTTCCCTGTTTTTCAAATTTATTGATTGCGACAATGTCTGCGTAATCCAGCATATCAATCTTTTCAAGCTGGGTTGCAGCACCAAACTCGCTGGTCATGACATAAACCGATATGTCCACCAGATCATGTATTTTTGAATTTCCCTGGCCGATTCCGGCGGTTTCGGCGATGACCAGATCAAACCCTGCGGCTTTGGCAACCAGGATGGCCTCAGACATGGCCAAAGGCACCTCGGAATCTGACTTCCGGGTCGCAAGACTGCGCATGTACAATCTTGGATTTCCAAGGCTGTTCATACGGATTCGATCCCCCAGCAGAGCGCCCCCTGTTTTCCGGCGCGACGGATCTCCACATATGACGGCAACATGGATATCCTCCATATCCATCATCAGACGGATCAGAATCTCATCGGTCAGGGAAGATTTGCCGGCTCCTCCGGTACCTGTGATACCGATTACCGGAATAATCCGCTTTCCGATTTTTTCTGTAAGCTGCGCCCTGATCTTTTCCAGATTCCCGTTTTCCCGGCTCTTTTCATTCCCGACAAATGTGATCAGATTGGCTATGGAGAACCGGTTGTCTTTTGATAGATTTTTCAGGTCAAGGGTTGAAGACATCATGGTTGAAAAATCCATTTTCTCAACCATATGGTTTATCATTCCCTGCAACCCTCTCCTTGCCCCTTCTTCAGGAGAATAAATTTTGGTCACTCCATATGCTTCAAGCTCCTTGATTTCATCCGGGACAATCACACCGCCTCCGCCCCCGAATATCCGGATGTGGGGCGCATTTTTCTCCTGTAACAGATCAACCATATATTTAAAAAATTCCATATGGCCGCCCTGATAACTCGAAACCGCTATACCCTGGACATCTTCATCAATCGCTGCCTCCACAATTTCCTGCGCCGACCGATTATGACCGAGGTGAACAACCTCCACACCGGTATCCTGAAGTATTCTTCGCATGATATTGATCGACGCATCATGTCCATCAAAAAGCGATGTTGCCGTAATCACGCGAATTTTATTGTTGGGTTTATAAACCTCCACTTCAACTGACATTTTTCCTAACTCCTTTCCAAAAACCTGGCTGACACACACAAAATATATTTTTTAGATTCTTAATGATCTTTTCTGAATGAATGATATCCCCTGCTATTCGAGCATACCAAAAATCGTTTTTGTCTGAAAATCAATAAATTCATCGAGTGAATAATGACGGTTATAATACCAGCGGCGAAAAGCCCATGAATGCCCGAGGATGGATATGTTATGCGCAACAAGATCAATTGTCTTTTTATCCAGTTTCGGGAAATCAGCAGAGGAATTAATTTTGGTTATGACATCAATAAAAATACCGGTTATACGTATTTCATTTTCAAGAACTTTCTTTTTCCACTGCAATGGCAGAAATTGTGTCACCTGATACATCAATAATATATGATCGGACATCAGGTCACAAACCAAAAAAAATTCCCGAATCACCTGAGCAAGTGTTTTCCGGCCCGGAGTCACGCTGGCAAGAATTTTACCTACACTGACCTCAACCTCCGAATGGATGGCATCACAAACCAGATATAAAACATCTTCCTTTGATGTTACATATTCATACAAAGAGCCAATGGAAAATCCAGATGCCTTTGCAATCTGCCTGGTTGTTGTTTTATGAAATCCATTTTTAATAAAAAGCTGAACAGATGCATCGACAATCTGCCTTCTTCGATGCTTAACAAGGTCCGGATCTTTAATCTGCGTGAAAACATCTCTGGTTCTGCCCTCAGATGACTTGTCCGCCTCTTTTTTGTCTTCACCATTTCCCACAAGAAACCACCTTTATTTGCATTCTGAACGAGCGCTCGGTCAATTTTGTAATTATTATCACTGATTTTGAATATTTGTCAAGATTTTCCGAGTCAGTTTTCAGAGTCTATACATACAAAAAGGCATTGTTATGCGATATTTTCAACTTTTATGGAGATCGGCTTTAAACGTTTAATCTCTATAGCCTGGGGACTATTCATTGCATGCCAAAGATCCCAGTCTTGCTGCAAACCCAGCCAAAAGTCCGCCGACATGCCCAAAACATGAGATAGTCTAAGGGCGGTATCCGGTGTTACTGACCTACGCCCCTTAATTATTTCATTAAGACGCGGATACGACACACCTAAACTTTGAGCGAGTGCTGTCTGAGTCAGTTCAAGAGGCTTAACAAACTCCTCTAAAAGCATTTCTCCAGGATGTGTTGGAGGACGTTTCTTTGGAAGACGTCTACCAATATTATTTTCAGTGATAATCTGTAATTTCGACTTCATTGGCATGGCCTTCCTCCCAAATAAAACAAATACGATATTGCTGATTAATTCGGATACTATATTGATTTTCTCTATCACCTTTTAGTTGCTCAAGTCGATTGCCAGGAGGTACCTGGAGTTCAATGACATCTCTAATCCGGTTAATTTGGTCTAACTTTCGTTGAGCTACAGGCCAAATGGATTGTGAACAGCATTTTCTGGTGGCTTGAGAACTATGTCCGTCAAAAACATCCTCTGTGCCTGTATTTTTAAAAGATTTTATCATGGATCGTATTATAATGGAGTCCATTATAACCGTCAATAGGATTTGATCTTGTGTGCAAGAAAAAAAAGTTCATTCTTGTTGGTAGCTGGTACCATTATCTTTATCAGTTTCTATTTGACGGAGTACCGGAAATCCTTCTGTTAAGAACAACTGATATAGATTTTCTTGTACCGAATCGAGTGCATATCGAAAGAAAAAGCATAAAGAGCCTGTCCCTTATTCTTTGGACGATCCCATTCCGCTCTCACTTCTCCTTTGCCTCCCCATCTTACGTCGCAAGTTCTATTAAAGTCGTTGTCTTACAGCCGCGGGTTAGTGCTACGTATAGATCTTTGTGATTTCCCCAACTATTCAGCCAGTTTTGATCACGAAGAATTATGACGTGGTCAAATTCGAGGCCTTTAACCAGCAAAGTACTCCCAACGCAACGATAGACGTTGCTGCGGCTTTGATATTTCCTTTTTCCAATTTCATTAGCGTATAAGGTTTTGAGATCGGTGTCCGTCTCACGATGTTCTTCTACGATGCATTTTAGGGCGCTAACTGATTCCCGAAGCTTGCAGAATACTCCGTAAATTTTTTCGAGATACTTAACCAGATCGAGTACTAATTCAGGGGTAGTTCCTCCGGTGTGTCTTTCACATAGGAGCCATTTGTTGTGCTGCCGCGGTCGCTGTCTTTCACCAGAAAGAATTTTTTTAATAAAAGTCTTGTCATTTCCGGCCAATCCCCCGTGCGATCGGAACAGAAAACTACAGGCGGCTTCAGATTTTTCAGTTGACGATCCATTAGTAAGTGAGAGAATCAGAGACTGCAACGTTGAAAGCTCATTCGGTTCCAAGACTCTGTAATTGTTCTTAACGAGGGTTGTTTCGATCCCGGCAGGCAATGGTCGCGCTTTGGGTCCGATTACGCATGTTCTTCCCCGTTTCTCATAGGTGAGGCGTATAAGCTGACGCCCAAGATCGGCGTATCTGACTCTGCGTCTGTCTAAAGGAGCCCTGCCATAATCAGGCTCTACCTTTTGCCGAAGTGTTCTACGAATGCTTAGGAGCCAACGTCCGAGCGCTTCACTGTTTTCCGCCTTTAGCCACCTGTGTGGCGTTTCCAATACTCCAAGATTGTTAGCAAACTCGCTTCTGGCAACAGACCAGTCTATAAGAGGAGCGTCTCGAAAGTCGAAGATGCCCTGCAAATCGTCACCCAGAACTCTACAAGGGAGAAGTGCTTTCAGGTGAACGATCATTTGATGCATGGGGACCGTGCAGTCCTGATACTCATCGACGATAATTCCGGTGTACGAGTTAGTAACACCCCGTTTCACGAAATCCCTTTGAAGAAGCGCCGACATGGCAGTGTAGACATTATTCCACTGGGCAATTTCCGTCGATCCAGTATAGCCGGCATTTTCCGGATACCGCCTCACCCAGCCCCAAGACCAGCCAGCTATCGTATCAACATGATATTTGATCGTCGGAACAGAATGCTGCCGGAATCTCTGTCTTAGAGCGTCTACCCCAGCATGTGTATGCGTTAGGATAAGTTGGCGACCGTCGCAATATTTGCCCACCGTCCTTATGATAGCCTCGGTCTTCCCGCAACCAGCTGGAGATTCTACAAATCCGCAAGATGCCTGCGCTAATGCCTGATAAACTTTATCGCTCATTTCTCTGTATCCAGGTGAACAGAGCATCAAGACGAGTCTTGATGATGCTTGTTTCTGTCAGGAGCGGTAGGGCAAATTCAAATACCCCTTGTGCATAATCTATGCGCTTAATCCAGTTGCACTGCTTTGCTAAATCGCCAATCACCTTCCTCAAAGTCTGGTTTTCAGGCCAGAAGGCCGGGTCATTAACTAACCGTAGCCCCTGAAGCCGGGGTTCATTAACGATGACATCTATTACCGTCGAAAGCTCTAAGGTATCG
>PNOB01000118.1 GCA_013824585.1 Desulfobacterium sp.
GGAAATAATGTAATTAATTGGCCAATTTTAAAGGAGTAACTAAGTAAGATGCTATCAATTTTATTTCTTATTGTTGCGATCTCATTTTTCACTGCTTCAATTTCATTCCTATTCACTAAAATTTCGGTGTCTTTTAAAATAATTTCATTCTCCTTGGCTAATAAGAGCGCTGTTAACTGTTTATTCATCCATGTTAAAAAATGTTTATGATGATAGAAAGTGTCGATATCGGATAATTGTTTTTTTTCGATAATGCCTATTGATTTTAATTTGCTGCTTATATCATTCATTCCATGGGCATTCACATCAATGGTTATTTCCCCGTCATATTTTTCACCAGCTTTAAAACCGGCCAAAGCTACTTGGAAGTCATCATCTGAGCTCGCCATGCTTTCCCAGTAGTGTAAACGCTTCAATGCTAGTTCATAATGCTTTTTCGCCTGTACAAAACATTTTCGATAAATATCTTTATGAGATTGCTCAAAATCATGAAATCCAGTCAGGAAATCAATTTCTTTCCACGGATAGCCTTTTTTTTTCATCTCCAATTTTACATGGGACTCCGGCCGAATCTGCTGATAGGAATCGGAAATGAATTGAAGCGCCTGATGGAACAATTGAGTACGATAAATATAGGGGCATCCGATTCTTGGACTGTTTAAAAATTTATCAATAATTTTTCCTTGAATGGAAAAGATATTATCGTCGGCTGCTTCCGCATAATTAACTATTTCTTCAATAAGGTTTGGTTTGACGAGGATATCTGCATCTAAAACAAACGTCCACTTGCGGTTTTCGGAAAGCCCGATTTCAAATGTTTTTCTTACAGCCTTTGCGAATGGGATTTCATGGATAATATGAATATTTGGTTCCGCTATCTGTTGTTTGACAAGCTCATGGCATAAACGTTCCGTCCTTTCACCGATAGAACGAATAACAACAGTGACTGTATCGTTGATATATTGTAAGGTTATGATGTTTGACTGCCTAAAAAAAAGGATTGTTATGCTAATTCATATGGTCAACGTTGTATCAATCGCAGCAAAAGATTTTGCAGTAAATCTCTTGTTTTAAATTCTGATAACAATTGTTGTGTATTCGGTTGATTATTGAATAATTTACCATTGGTCACGTCTAGTGTGATGTCGTTTTTCTGGGTCGTTGCTGGTAAAAAACGGCAATAACCCTCTTCACTCTCTAATTGAAAACCGATTTCACTCAGCAATCTGCGGAAGGCATCCACTGTGAAATAGTTTAAATGCTCCCAAGGATTGATTTCTTTTGGTAAAGGTAGGCCGGAGCTAATGCGTTTGTTCAACTCAGTCCATCCCTCAGAGCTATTGGCAAACGGGATCATGGCTGTGATATAACCGCAGGCACCATGTTTTAAAAGTTTGGCTAATGTTTGCAAAGCCTCTCTTGGGTGATTGAGGTGCTCAAGAACACTAGTACAATAGAAAGCATCGAAGGGCGCTTCCTGGGCAAGTGATTCCTCATTGTCGAAAATCGTCAGCCCTTGTTCCCGTGCCCAATTGATTTTCCAGGAGGTAACATCAAACCCAAATGCCTTGACACCTGGACCTTCTGCAGCCAAAAGCAGAGTTCCCCAACCGCAACCATAATCAACGATTTTTATATCAAGGTGTTCTGTCCCATAAACCTGAAGGCGATCCAATAGACCGATCCATACACCCACGTCATAGCGCCTTCGGTTGACAGCCATTATTTTTCGGCGGCTTACATCGTGGTCAATTATTCGCTCGTATACCAGATTTTCGTTTTCCGCATTCAAACAATATAAAGAATAAATCATCTGGCATTTATTGCATTTGATAATTGGATAATCTTGATCAGCATTAAGATTCAGTTCACTAATTCTTGATAAAATGTAGGACTTATTTACTTTTGTAAAATGATCTTCTTTCAAAACTAATAATATCCTGTATTCATTAGAATTGCAAAGAGGGCAGTTTCTAGTTACTAATTTATTATTTTTCATTTAAAAACCATTTTATAGTTTTAATATGCCGAATCCATCACAATAAGCCTAAAGTTCAAGCCTATTTGCGCTTGCGCAGGCCAATCCATTCACCGACATTCGTTAGCGGCTTATAATCGGGAAATATAGTTTTCCATACAGCAGGGTGGCGAGCGCCTACAAACAAGAGATAGATTGCAGCATCTTTAAAAGGAGCTGCCGATTCATATATAATCGACAAACCGTTTGTTGAATATAATTTTCGCATTGCAGCAGGGCAAAAGCGCCAGTAGTCGCCATAAGAGACATTTGCGTCGTGTTGTAGTTGGGAAAAGGGTACAACAGAAATGATAACATCTCGAGTCAGAAGGCACATGTTTGCGAAAGCTTTAAAACAATCAAAAATATGTTCAAGAACAGTATGATTAAAAACAACGTCGAATCCCGCTATTAAACCGTCTGGAATATCTGCCATGAGATCAATGCTGACCTTTTCATGAAAGGCTTCATCAATATCACTACTTCTGTCCTCTCCTGGACAATTCGATATGGTATAGGAGGCCGCGTTTTTAAAATACTCGCGATAAGTCCCCCCCTGCTTGTCCTCATCTTTCCAACCACTCAAGTTAAGAACATCTCCAGAAAAAAGGGGGGCCAACCTGCGCAATTCTTTATTGCTCCAATGTCGTACTATAAGAGATTGTTTATATACACCAGCCTTAATATCCTCCTTTGTTCTTCTATCCAATATTATCTCCTGTATTAATTGTTAGTGTGTAATCATTTTGCCATTTTTTCTGATTATACCGGATCTTGGGGAGGGGTCCGAAATCAGCATTTTTTCATAATGTATAAATCCATGCGTAGCGTCGATTGTAAATAATAACTCTGCTTGTACCATCTCCAGCAGAATCAAAAGCTTCACTTTCAAAAGATAAGCCATGGTCATTTATTCTCCGCAGTTTAGGGCGCATGTCTTTAGTTTCTGCGTAACTGGTGGGGGGGAAAAACAAACATGGGCTACCATTACTATCAATTCCATAGGGCCATCCTCCCTCTTTATATACAAATAAGTCTGGATTACCTTCAGAGCGTCGAATTATGGCTGCTGGAGCATTCATATGAATAGGCCTTACGGTATAACTACTTAGTGGACGCTTTATCGGCCAATGCTCAGGAAATAAGCGCTCCCAAAGCAGTGTGCCATTAATATCAAAGCAGTTCATTATCTCGCGCTGATTGAGAACGATTATACGTGCTTCTTTCCCTTTGCTTAAAACAACTGTGTACTGGGGGTGGGGCAATTTTTTTTCCCATTTGCATCGTCCAGCCGAGTCGATAAAATATAACTGATCACTACCTGCAATAGCAGCAAACCAATCGTTATCGATTTTAACAATCGATATATCATCGACATGTTGTTCAGCAGGTTCATCCATTTTTCGGTTTTCCCATTTGTCCATGGTCCATATTACTTGACCATTAATATCAACAAGTTGATACCCAATCAGAAATTCATCGACCCCGTCAGCGTTGGCGTCAAAAACCACTGCATTATGTCCTGCACCGATATATTCTCCCTGGTGAATCAGTTCCAAATTCCCATTGTAAAAAAGCCATGGATTGCCATATTCGTAAGGCATGTACGGTTTATCCGCGTTACCGATCAGAATACGGTTGCCTTGCCGAGTTCCCTCTTTTATACTGGTTTTCACAATGGAGAAGTTGTCGGCTGGCAGTTTAATTGATGCTTTGATTTTCCCGTTGAGGCCATCCAGTATGAGCAAGTTGTTTGAACTATCCAGTACGATAACTTCATTTTGACCATCGGCGTCTATATCTGCGATTGAAACCATTTGCTCGCAGGCATGTGAGACAAATGACGGGCTTGACTGAGTATACGGAGCCCCAACCTGCCATAGTAAACGGTTATTTTGATCTGTTGCAGTCAGGCAAAACAGATGCTGGTTAAATCCCGGATCTTGTCTTTCATTAAAGTGTTCGCTCTGAGCAAATAAATCAGATTTGAATATGCCGGCGCTCTGTAGCCAAATAAACTCCTTTATACCGTCATTGTTGATGTCCCCGATAAATAATTGACTACCTCCTTGGTTTCCTAATGAGATTTCAGATATCAACGTCGCTTGGGGTAAATTCCTGGGAAACGTCTTGTCCAAATTTTCAGGGCACTGGATTGAATTCAAACTGCTTTTTCCCTTATTTATGTAAGGATCTGTGGATTTTATCTTTTTAAGGTCGGGGAGATTTGATGTAAATTTGTATAGTAATCGTTTTATGAGTTTAATAGGGGATAATCTATTTTTTTTTGACTCGAATAAATACATTGAAGGCCCAATACGTTTTGCCGACACATCTTGAAACCGACCGCTTATTGTTTGAAACTTGCTTAGCAAATAATTGACTTCAACCTTCGAAAGCCCTGAGAATTTGTGCCTGACGTATCGACTGGTAATATCATTTGCACCAAACAGGAAATCTGAATTGTCAAAATTTGTATATTTTTGTTTTTCCAAATATTCGAAAAACGGTTTGGTCCTGGAGTCATTATTATCAATTTTAATTCTATCTAACGTATCGATAATCTGATCAACTGCATAGCTGTTTCGTAAATTTGCAACATAATAATTCATCTCGTTGGAATTTTTTTTATCTTCAAATATTCGTTTTCCGTCCAAATAAGATGCCACAATGGAAACCAAATCGTTTAGAGTGAATGCTTCATGGCTTACAAAACTTGGAAGAAATGTCTCGATAAGATCATTTTTAATCGGACGATAGGTCACTGCGGCTTTATCGAGGATAACGGCCTCTACGCCTGTTGTACACCCATTATGAATCATCACTTCCGATGCTTTTAGCCAAGGGATGACGCAACCTTCGTGGTGAATTATTACATTATTAAAATCATGGAAGATTTTTCTATTCGTATCATGGTTTTCCGCTGGATGAGGTCTTACGATAATCTTTATCTTTGGGAATGAATTGCTTAGCGCTTTTATCATTTCGATAAAATAGCCATTTAGTTGGTTCTGAAATTCAAATCTGCTTTTATGAAAAGCCTCATCATAGTCAGTAGTTAAATTGTATGCTTTCTTTACATGTTCATAGTAATCAGTCATTCCTTTAAAATTATTTACAAGACCAAAATTGGTATTCACCAAAATATATGGGCCGTAAGTTTTTTTAATTTTTTCCACACGATCATCAAACACTTTATTATATGGCTCTCGCAATAAATCGATACGAGGTGAACCAGTGGTTATTATTTTGGTGCTGTATTCCGGAAATGTTTCCGAAATCAATTGTTTTTGATTATCTCCCCAGGTAAAAACATACTGAATCAGATTCAGTGTTTTATTTGATATGCGATACTTCTGGTACCGGCCATGCTGCCACACCACGAGACCTTCTTCATCTTGAGCAATAATTTGGTGCCCAAAATTTGTTGCATTTTCTAAAATTGGCAATAAATTCTCTGCCATTCCATAAGTTAGAAAGATACCTTGGGGCATTATACTCAGGTTTGTCTGAATCTCATTTTTATGACCAAGGACAACACGATATCCTCTTTCAGAGGCTTCGCACGCCATCAATATACGAGATTCCAGTTCCCTGACTTTCAATTCGATCGGCAGATAAAGCCATTTATTCTTATTCATTATTTTACTCACTTTCATTGGGATGACGGGACATCATCCATTCCGCTAACTCAAGGTCAAACGGATCATCAATATTGACGGATCGTTCACGCGACATGATATATGCTGTTGGATTGGCGCAGACAAAGCTTTTCCGATCCACAAGTTGTTCTTTATTTACGATATATAACGCCCCATTGCGTATGAAAACCGGCTTGTATTCCTGGCGCCGTTTTAACCGGCGGCCTTCCTCAAGAATCGGTTCAAGCTTGTCGTTATTTAGGTAATACATTAAGTTTGGATGATTCGTAGTCGCCTCGTACACGCTGATAAGTGATGCTGTATTTGATTTAAAAAAAAGATTCAAAGCGCAATCAATGTCAACGGAGGTGCGCATGGGTGCTGTGGGTTGGAGAAGGACGACAATATCCACACTCACATTATGTTCATTCTCATACTTTTGTATTTCATAAATGGCTACATCAACACTGTTCGCTTCATCCGAGGATAGTTCAGGTGGCCGTAATGATGAACTCCTCAACCCATATTCAGCAGCACACCGGGCGATTGCTTCTGAGTCGGTTGACAGAATGAAATCATGTAAGAGGCTGCTTTTTTTAGCGGCTTCGATTGTGTGGGCGAGTAAGGGCTTCTTTCTTAGATTTGTAATATTCTTGTTAGGAATACCTTTGGAGCCGCCCCTTGCCGGAATAATGCCCAAAATAAACGTCATTATTTTTCCTTTTTAACAGTAATGTCTGGTTAGGTTTTTCTCTGACTCCAGTTGGAGTTAAATTCTTAACCCTGCAACTTGTCGTTTTATCGTCAGGTATTGTAAAAAATCTTTTTGATATCAAAATGATGCGATGCTAAAATCTCGGCCATTTTCTTCCCCGCATTTCCATCCCCATACAGATTTGTTGGTATGTATTTTCCATGCTTTACTTGGTAGTTGATCGCTTGGTATATGACATTTGCTTCATTCTCGACATCCATGACATTTTTTCCGCGTTCTCTCTGATTTTGCCGGGACCCAATATTCACGCAAGGTGTTCCCAGAAAAGAACCTTCTCGAATGCCGCTTGACGAGTTCCCAACGATACAGGCGCAACGGTCAATAAGTCGGACATAATCTTCAGGTGAGAAATTGCGGTAAAAATGAAATGGGGCCTCTCCATTGGAGACAATAAAAAGACGCAGGGCTTTGGAAACGGCGTCCGATCCAGCGTCAACATTGGGCCAGAACCAAGCGGTCTGCATTCCGATGTGTTTAAGTGCTTCCAGTGTTTGATTCGTTTGGTTAAACGCAACTTTATATTCTGTTGTCACAGGATGTTGCAGTACCACTAAAAATGGTTTGTTCCAGTCCAATCGGCTACCGGTTCCTCCATATTTTTGAAAGAGGTCTATACAATTATCTGTGCAGGCCTGTGCTGCCAGATCTATGGAGGGGCATCCGGTCACAAAAATATTCGCAGGGTTTTCGCCCATTTTTCGGAGGATCTGTTCAGCCTGCTTCGTAGCTGGAAAATGAATATGAGCAAGTTTGGTGATTGCATGTCTGACTGACTCATCAATGGACCCGGTTAACTCTCCACCCTGGGTATGGGCCAGCGGGATATTCATGTAACTTGCGGCTACGGCCGTCGCAAGTGTTTCAAAACGGTCAGCCACAGTTAGAACAATATCGGGTTTTAGGTTTTCAAATTGGGTGGCCAACTCTAAAATACCCATTCCGGTTGATTTGGCCATGGTGGAGGGAGTTTCTCCTTCAACAACGGAATACACAACGCTAACCGGGTCAAATCCATCTGCTCGAATAATATCGATCACAGAGCCGAAGCGATATAAAAGCGCAGAGGCACCCACAATGAGTTGAAGTTCTAATTGAGGGTGTTCATTAACAGCCTCAAGAAAACTTTTGATTCGGCCGTAGTTAGCCCTGCTGTTCACGACGACACAAATTTTTTTCTTATCCATCCAGATCCTCCCACCGTAATAGTCGTATTTTGGGGACATCATTTAAAAGTCTTTTCCCCAGTATTTTTTTTTTCTGATGCAGGGGAATACCGGTGCCGGGTTTTTTAGCAGTGAGCATTTCTTCAGTCAAAATTGTCCCAGCAGGCAGGTCATTCACCAAGGCCATACTTTTACCGAAGATTATACGAGTCTGATGCAATTTTTCGGCCATTTTATCCTTATTCATTGGATTGGAAAACATTCGATAAAAAGCATTTCTCGCATTGACGAGTAGTCTGAAATCCTCAACGGTCAACGAAGCCTGTGTATCTGGACCAAACATCCGTTTGTCAAAAACAATGTGCGCTTCTATTATGGAAGCGCCTTGGGCCATGGCTGCAAGGCTCGGAAAAACGCTTCCGGAATGATCAGACAAACCCACTGGGCATGCATAGCGCGCTTTGATTTCCTGAATAATATTTAAACCTATCTCAGAGAATTCAACAGGATATTTGCTAGTACACTGAAGCAGGGCAAACCCCGCTTTGTGTTGGAGAAACATATTTACAAGATTATCGATTTCCGTGAAGGTACTCATACCGGTACTTATAAGAATAGGTTGTTTAGTTCCGAGGATTGTTTCCAAGAGATCTTTGGAGACGGTTTCTCCAGAGCCGATTTTCCAGGCGGGTATCTCCAGTTTTTCGAGCATCCGGATCGCCTGAATTGAAAATGGAGAAATAAGGATTATAAGTCCTTTTTCTTTAGCATGCAGGGTGAGACCCTGCCATTGTTCGAAGGTGAATTCCATCCTTCGCCAGTAGGAATAGCGCGTATCATCCTGCATGGAAAACCGGGTGCGGAAAGGTTCATCTATGGTTGACTCAGCCTCGGCGATATGGAACTGAAATTTGATTGCATCCACTCCGGCTTCGGCGGCAGCATCAATGTATGCATGCGCCATACCCAGAGATCCGTCATGGGCTTGTCCAACCTCTGCAATAAGAAAACATGAACCCTCATCCCCTATGGTTCGGGTACCGATTTGAATATTTTTTTTCATTAATAACTTCCATGATCCAACAAATAGTTACAGTCAAGGTTACATTTCTATTGTCCAATTTGCATCCAATTGAATAGATGCTGCACCCAAGAAAGAATCATTACATACTCTGAATTGAATAAAATGTTTATAAATAGCAATATTCTCACTGGCGTGCTCACGCCCTTTGGATTCCCGAAGTTGAACTTTTAATGAATATTTTCCCTGTTTCAAATTAAATGAATTAAACAATGCTTTGATGGTCATAGGTACATTTTTGTTTTCAAAAAAGGCAACACTTGTTGTTGAAAAACTCTGCGCGATAAGCCCCTGTTCAAGTCCGAGCACTGAATAGGTTACATCAAACCATTTGACAGAGGGGGCGATCTCCAATTTTAGTATAATCATCACCGGTTTGCCGAATTCAAGATCCACCATGAGCGGTGTTATAACATTAAGTTCGTGTAACACCAGCTCCGGGTCTCCGGGGTCAAAGTTCATCATCGATATCCCCAGCAATCGTTCCCTGCCGGTTGATGCAATCTCAACCTGACCGAAACCAAACATAGCCGTGTATGCATCTATTACCTCACCTATGTTATCACTCATCATTTCTATACGGCCTTGATCCAGTAGAATCCCTCTATTGCAAAGTCTTCCTACATGCGTCATGGAATGACTAACGAAAACCACAGCCGCCCTATCTATCACTTTGGTTATCGCGTTGTAGCTTTTTGTTTTAAATCCTATATCTCCGACAGATAGGACTTCATCAATAACGAGGATATCCGGATCACACTGGATAGCAACCGAAAATCCCAATCTGACTTTCATACCTGAGGAATAGTTGGCAACTGGCATATCGATGAAATCGCCAATATCGGCAAAATCGATTATCTCATCAAGTTTGTTTTTTATTTCTAATTGCTTCATGCCTAGAATAGCGGCATTCAAGAAGATATTTTCTCTGCCAGTCATATGTGGATGAAAGCCTGCTCCAAGAGCGATTAGTGCGCTCATTCTGCCTCTATATTGAACAGTTCCTTTATCAGGGGGAAATATGCCGTTTAGCACTCTCAGAAGAGTTGATTTACCGCTTCCATTTTTGCCTATCAATGCTAACGCATCTCCCCTCCGCACTTCAAAACTGACATCTTTAAATGCCCAAAATTCATCCTTGCGAAGAATGGTTCTATCCGGACAAATACCAATGAGATTTTGGGAGAGATCTTTGATGCCATAAAACATGCTTCGCTTGAGATTGCGGCAGAATTTTTTAGAAACATTTTTGACGGAAAGCACAACGTCTTTTGGCAGATCAGGGGAAAACAAAAGATGCTGTTGCGGCATGGGTGTTTTGGTTGTTATGTTCATATTTGTATTTACCCTATTAAGTCATTGAGGGGAGGTGAGCATTTGGGTTGTTTCTACTGCTTATTGGAAAAGAATACAGGTAATTCTCTACAGCATATCCCGATATTGTATATTAAACCATTCTTTCGATAATTGTATTTTCAGATATATAGAAAAGTCTCCATGAAATTAGAAATAATAAAAAGGAAATCCCAGAGCAAATAAAAAAGCCAGTTGTGTTATACAGTCTGCCATAAATAATAATATCACGCGCCGAACAAACGAGATATGTCAGTGGGTTCCATTGTATAAGCCACCTAACGAATTGGCTGTCAATTTTGTCTGAATAAATTAATGGAGTTATGTACATCATTAATCCAAAGCCCATGGAGATGATCCTGTCGAGGTCCACAGCTACAATTGAAATCATCGATACAATAAGACCAATTGCCGCTCCTAAAAAGAATAAAGGCAGAATCACTATAGGGAGAAAGATTATCTGCCAGCCTGGGACCACTCCGAATATGAGAAGTATGATGATATTCATTGAAAATGCGATTAAAAAATTGGCTAAAAGCTGGGCAGTCTGTTGGAAAAGAAGAGCTTCGTGCGGATAATTAACCTGCATTATCAGAGCCTGTCCTGAAGACAATGTTGCTTTGGCGGATTCAAAAAAACCCATAAAAAGCCCCCACATGGAAGTACCGATAAGTACATATGCGGGGTAGGGGACTCCAACATCTCCTGGCCTGAGAACTCCGGTCATTTGAAAAAAAACCCATGTGATAATACCAAGGAGAGGGGAAATAAATATCCAGGTGACTCCAAAAAAGGATTTTTTGTAAGCAGCGAAAAAGTCACGTTTAAAGAGTTGCCATATCAGCTCTTTAGAGTTGATGATATTTTGTGCCATCACCAACCAGGTTTTAAGAAATCCCAGCTCATGCCTTTGATTCGGTCTGTATATGGTTATGGATGGGGTTGTTTTTTTCATCATTTGGATTTGATCCTTTCTAAAAAACTGAACACACAGTTAAGCCGCTTTTTTCAGGTTATACCATGCCTGCTCAAAGTGAGCAGGCGCTTTCCAGTATTTTTGCAAGACGTTTGGTAGGTGTAATCTGGATGCCGGATCAAGTCCGGCATGACGAGGGAACTCAGTTCTCTCAAATCTTCCACTATTGTTCCTTTGACTGGCAGAAGAAAATTAGGAATAAAAGTATATAAGCATTATTATTTTTAATCGATGAAAGTATTCTGCCATGCTCATGAGCACTGAAAGATTCCATTGTTTAAACTTTCAGTTAAGAGTTTCGCGGAGAAATTTTTTCCAATAAGGTTCCAATTCTCCTTCTTGCCATATAAAGCTCATATGACTGTTGAAGTTTTAACCAGATATGAGGACTTGTACCAAACCATCTTCCAAGCCTCAATGCTGTGTCTGCAGTAATGGCTCGTTTGCCTGAGATAATTTGTGAAATACGGTTTGCCGGGACATGTACAGCCCTGGCCAGTTCGGCGGCGCTCATTCCAAATTCAACCAGTTTTTGCGCTAAAATGTCGCCTGGGTGTAAAGGTTGATGTGCCATTTTTTTCTCCATATTGCTTTGATCAATATAGCTTTAACAAAAATATGTAGTGAGACTTTTGCATAACTAATATATTTTTCATCTTTGTTATCTCTTCAAAATTTTAACCAATTGAAAGTATACAAAATTTAAAACACAAGATTTACGAAATCGATTGATTATGTCTTTATAAAGGGAGTTCTGCAAAGGTCTATTGGTAAGATGTGAAAAATAGTGTAGGTTTTT
>PNOB01000119.1 GCA_013824585.1 Desulfobacterium sp.
ATCTGAGGACACAATTTTCCGAATTTCAAAAACAGTTTGAGTAGAAAAAATGAGTACTTTTCGAAAAATCGCATTTGGCTATTCGACATTATGCAATATTCAATGTGGACATTGTATTGCTGCGGATGAAGACACTCCGGCACGTGGAATGGAGCTGACCAGAGCCATGAAACTGATTGAGGATCTGGCGGATAGTAATGTAAAGGGGATCAGTTTTACCGCAGGCGAACCTTTGATTTTTTTAAACGATATTCTTTCGCTGCTTCAAGTCTGCGGGAAGAGAGGCCTGTATTCCAGGGTCGTCACCAACGGGTTTTGGGCATCCACACCCAAACGATCGGATCAGACGATTTGCAGCCTGGTTCAAAACGGTCTGTCCCAATTGAGAATCAGTTTCAGCCGATGGCATGAAAAGCATCTGAACCGTAACAATATTGTTCATGCTGTTTCCAGTTGCAACAAATACAACCTGGATTATTTTATTTCGTTTATCACGGATTTTTCAGAACAGGATGAGTCTCCGGAGCAGTTTTTACGGGACAGCAGCTTTCGGTTTTTCCCAGAACCATTGATCTATTTTGGCCGTGCACAAAAATTGAGTCGTTCCAATATACACACCGATTATCAGCCCAACACCTGCGTGATGAATCCGTATCTTTCCCCGGAACTGGACATGTTCGCCTGTTGTGATGCCGGCAGCCGGTTTACCAATTCCAATTTTTTCTTTCTAGGTAATTTGAAGGATTACCCGGTTGAGGAGTTGTTCCGGAAGTCTGAAAACAATCCATTGTTCAATCTGATTCGAAGTATGGGGCTTACGGATATCGCTTCCTATTTGGGATACTGTTCCAGGGAAATCATTACATATCGAAAGTGTGAAATGTGTGAAAAAATATTCAATTCCAGGGAAACCGTAATCCGTCTGGAAGCAGAAGCGTCCAAAGGGCTGCTGGAATGGAAACGGTGAATTTTTTAATGGAATCATTACTATGAAAATGAAAAACCCGGTTGGCCGGGAATGAAGGCACAACCGGGCGATATCCTAAAAATTATTGTTCAACCCGGTGAGACAGGGTCGATAACAAGGATAGATTATTCCATTTTGCGATCAAGATGGCATAATTCGTAGGGGCAGGCCCCTGTGCCTGCCCTTTGTGTGACCATAAATAGTGCCAACATGAAAGCAAATCGGAATTAGTACATACTCTTAATTTCTTTTGCGTATTTTTCATTGACGACTCTTCGTTTCATTTTCATGGTTGGTGTGAGTTCACCACCTTCAACCGTAAACTCCTCCGGAAGAATCACAAATTTCTTGATGGTCTGAACCCGGGCAAAGGTTGAATTGACTTCATCCACCTGTTTTTGCAGATAGGCTCTGAATTTTTCGCATTTTGCGGCAGATGCGGAATCCTTTGCATTACTTCCGGCTCTGGCTGCTTCTGCCACGATTTTTTCCGGATCAAGGGTGAACAGCGCGGTCATATACTTCTGTTTGTCTCCAATCACGGCAACCTGATTGATAACCGGGATCGCTTTGAGTTTGCCTTCCAATACCTGCGGCGGGATGTTTTCGCCGCCTGCGGTGATGATCAGCTCTTTTTTCCGGTCAGTAATTTTGAGAAATCCTTTTTCATCAATGATCCCCACATCACCGGAATGCAGCCATCCTTTATCGTCAATCGTTTCTTTTGTCGCGGCTTCATTTTTAAAATAGCCTTTGAAAACATGGCGTCCCCGCATGAGTACTTCTCCATCTTCAGCAATGGCGATTTCGGCGCCTGGCATGACCGGTCCGGCCCATCCGGTCCGGTATTTAAACGGCTCAGGAAGAGATACGGTTGCAGGTCCGGTGCATTCGCTCATTCCATAAACTTCGGTAACAGGGATATTCAGGCTCATGAAATATTCCAGCGTATCCATGCTGATCGGCGCTGCTGTAGAGATGAAGATCCGGCATCGATCCAGACCGAGTTTGTTGCGAACCTTGGAATAGACCACCTTCTTGGCAAGGTTAAAGAGCGGAGGCATTGATTTATTCTCCTGGAAGGCGTAGCCGGCGATTTTCCCCTTCTTTTTCGCCCAGGCTGCGATTTTTTGCAACAGCTTGGGATTGCTGGCTCCGGCAGCCAGCATTTTGGCCTGTATTTTTTCCCACACACGGGGAACACCGACAAAAATAGTCGGCTGGACTTCCGTCAGATTTTCACCGAGTTTATCCAGGCTTTCCGCAAACCATGTGGTTGCACCCATGTTGATGGGACCATGCAGACTGACGGCTTGTTCTGCAATATGGCTGAGGGGAAGATAGCTGATGATCTGATCTTCTGAGCTTCCTTTTACAGTTGAGATGACCTGATGGGCAGTCCAGGTAAGGTTATCATGGGTGATCATGACCCCCTTGGGATTTCCGGTTGTACCGGAAGTGTAGATCAATGTACAGCAATCGTCCGGGTCTTGAGCTTTGATTCGTGCGTCCAGGTCTGACGGCTTGATTTTTTCCGCAAGCTTGGGAAGATCTTTCCAGGAATAGACCTGATCATCTTTGTCTGATCCATTCATGAGGACGATGGCCTTCAGATCGGGTAAGCGGTCCCGGATCTGTTTGATTTTATTTAATTGTTCGATGTTTTCAACAACAGCGATGTTTGCTTCGCTGTGTTCGGCGATATAGTGACACTGTTCCGGAGTGTTGGTCGTGTATATGCCGCCAGGTACGGCTCCGGCAAAGATAGCGGCAAGATCGCTGATAAACCATTGGGGGCAGTTGTTGCCCAGTATGCTTACGGCTTTTCCCTTTTCCAGTCCAAGTGCCATGAATGCCCGCGCTGTGACCAACACCTGATCATAATAGCTTTTCCATGTCGTTTCTTCCCAGTTACCGTCTACCTTGTATTTTAACGCAACTTTTCCGCCAAATTTGTCCACTGTGTTTTTCATGACTTCCATTACGGTCTTTTTCATGTATTTTCTCCTTCTGCACTTGATAGATGATTAAGAAAAAAACGAATTTATTTTTAGATATGAATCTGTATTTTCTCTATATGTAAATCCAATTGGAAATGCAAGTAACAATTGAAGAATTTACGTTAGATGGTTGCAGTTTTTTTCAGAGTCTGTAGAATAGCGTAAAATGCATATTGCAGATGCAATCATCAGATGAAAAAGAGGATATGATTTTTGGGTAAACATCTTGTTCTGGCCGGTGGTGGGCATGCACATATGGTCACGCTTGCCAACATGAACCAGCAAATGTTTCAACTGACAATACAGGGATTGTAAACGTGGAACCAAAAAGCAGGACAGAGAAGAAAAAAGAAGCCCATCTGCTGCAGGAGCTCGGGGAAAAACTGGTGATGCTTTCATCTCAGCAGCTTTTGACAATCGGTCTTCCAAAGGAACTGTTGGAAGCGATACAATTTGCTAAAACCCATACAAAACATGGGGCATATCGAAGGCAGATGCAGTATGTTGGAGCCTTGATGCGCGAAATTGATCCGGAACCAATTCAGCAGGCCGTAAAGGTGATCGAACTTGGCGACTATAAAAAGTCCCGTGAATTTCATCAGATTGAATCCTGGCGCGATGAACTCATCAATGGAAATGATTCCTTGCTGGAAGAGATTGTCGTCAAGTTTCCGGATGCAGAACGGCAGCGGTTGACCCAACTGGTGCGGAGCGCGCAGAAGGAAAAAATTAAAAACAGATCCAAAAAGTCGGCCCGGAATCTTTTTGCTTATCTGAGGCAGCTTCAGGATACAAAATGAGGAATAGAAAATGGAAACGGGAAATGAACTCCTTTTTATCACGGTGATCGGTGAGGATAAGAAAGGTATTGTGGCCAGAATTTCAACCCTGTTGTATGAGTGCGATATCAATATAGAGGATATCAATCAGAAGATCATGGGGAACTATTTTGTGATGATCATGCTGGTCAACATGAAGGGATCGGATCATAAGCTGGACAAGATTCGTGGGGAGCTTGAACGGATCGGGAATGATCTTCAGCTAAAGATCCAGATTCAACACGAAAATATTTTTAAAATGATGCACAGGGTGTAGCGTATGACCATATCCGTAGAAGAGGTTTTTGAGACCGCCAGCATGATCCTCTTTCAGAATTTTGATATCCGCACCACCACGCTGGGGATCAATCTGAAAAACTGTATCCATTCCGATTTTCAGATATTCAAGGAGAATGTCTATCAGAAAGTATATACCCATGCCCGAAGGCTGGTAAAAGAAGCGGAGCTGCTTGAATCCAAGTATGGAGTACCCATTGTAAACAAGCGTGTGTCCATCACCCCGGTAAGTCTGATCATGGAAACCCATTGCACAATACCCAAATTTGTTGAAATGGCATGTACCATGGATCAGGCAGCCGGTGATGCAGGTATTGATTTTATCGGCGGTTTTGGTGCGCTGGTACAGAAAGGGTTGACCGAGTCGGACAGGGTGCTGGTGGAATCGCTTCCGGATGTTTTCGCCCAGACAAAGCGGGTATGTTCTTTTCTCAATGTGGGAACCAATGTCAGCGGAATGAACATGGACGCCATCAACATGATCGGCAGCATGCTGAAAAAGACTGCGGCAAAGACAAAAGATGCCATTGGATGCGCGAAATTCGTGGTTTTTTCAAACGCACCGGAAGATAACCCTTTCATGGCAGGAGCGTTTCATGGGGTGGGAGAACCGGATTTTTCTTTGAACATCGGGATCAGCGGACCGGGTGTTGTGTTGAGTGTTGTGGAGAAAAACCGGGATTGTGATCTGACCCAGCTTTCGGAGGTCATTAAAAGAACGGTTTTCAAGATCACCAGAGGCGGTGAGCTGATCGGCCGCGAGCTTGCCAAAAACATGGGTATTCCTTTCGGGATTGTGGATATCTCGCTTGCGCCGACTACGGCCAAAGGGGATTCGGTGGCCAATATCATCGAGGCTTTTGGAATTGAATCTATTGGTGCACACGGAACAACACTGGCAATAGCACTTCTCATGGATGCAGTAAAAAAAGGCGGCGCCATGGCCAGCGGGAATGTGGGAGGATTGAGCGGAACCTTTATCCCGGTCAGTGAGGATGCAGGAATGATCAAGGCTGTAAAAAACGGTGCGCTGACCCTCGCCAAGTTGGAAGCCATGACCGCTGTTTGTTCGGTCGGCCTGGATATGTTTGCCGTGCCAGGGGATACGCCGGAGCATATTATCAATGCAATTATCGCCGATGAACTGGCGATCGGCATCATCAACAACAAGACAACGGCGGTTCGGATTATACCGGTTCCCGGAAAAAAGGCAGGGGATTCCGTTGATTTCGGAGGGCTGCTTGGAGAGGCTCCGGTTATGGAAGTGAACCTGTATTCTGCAAAAGATTTTTTAAAACGAGGCGGCAGACTTCCTGCCCCGATTACCAGCATGAGGAATTAAGATGACGCCATTACAAATTGAATTCCCATCCAGGGTTACGATTGCCATGAAGACAGACAAGGTTGACTCATTGTCAGGGAAGTCGGAATCGTCGATTTATTTTGATTTTATCTGGGGTATTGGTTTGAACGGGCTGACCGATTTTGAAATGGCATTATTGAAAAAAAAACAGGGGGAGGATGTGCCCTTTACCATTCACCCGGAAACCGTTCATGGGGTGTTTGAACACCTTGCCCCTCAAGTTTTATCTTTTTGCCGTTCCAATGCGGAAATTTACGTTACTGCATCTATTCAAAAAATTGAGCTGGCAAGCAATCGGGAGGTTGTAAAAGCCATGGCCGGGCTCAAGGAGAGCGGCTGCGGCTGTGGCGGAGAGGGCGGATGCGGGTGTCATTGAGCGGCGACGAAAGATGGTCGTATTTCCCATTCTTTTGCTGAAAAGTGGCGTCATGAGCTGTTTTTGGATGCTGGTTTCACAGTAAAATATCACACAAATTTAATTTCAGGGGATGTAATGGACACATCATTATTGAGAAAAATAGATCTGAAAAGCGGTCTGGAATTGGAGATTTATGACCTGTCAAGAAAACTGGCCGGCGACAGATGGTATGTCGGATTTATTGCGCGTGTTGAAATACCCATAACTTTTCTTGCAGGTCATGCGGATTTATCTGAAATTGACATAGAAAAGATGAAAGATGTGCTGGGTGAAACTGTTCGATTTGAACAGAAACGTGACCGCAATTTTATAGACGAAAAAGAAAAGGATGCCCTGCTGAACGGTCTCATAGATGATTTCCTGGCGAGCACCCTGCCATATTTTTCTGAAAAGAATTTTGCAAAGAAGTATGCTATTATTGCATACAAAAAAAAGCTTAAAAAAGCGTTATGGTATAAGAAGTGAAATGTCCGGGTCAGATTCATGGGACCAATTTACAGTTTTTCTGGAAAGAATCAAAGATTTGGGAAAAATTTATTTTATCGCAATTTGCTTTTTCTATGTTTGTTTTTTCTATCGCAATCCATAAAATTTTCTGATATATATAAAAAAATATTTCAAGATCCACATTCCAGAACCCAATATCTTATACAAAGCCTTTTATTAATTTCCGGATTGGTTACAATTCCGTGAGAGACTTGTGTTTTTCGGTCAGCCGAAAAAATTTTTAAAGCCTTATGGCGATTCAATTTTTTGAAAATCATGAACAGCAGCGATAAAAAAATCAACCCGGTATATACAGCTTTTGATGACAGTTTAACCAAACAGCATTTCAGTACCAAGATTTTTAAGGTTTATCTGAAATGTATCCAGCGTCATTATCCGGTAATCTCTGTAGAAAAAATTTGTGACCGCGCTGGTCTGTCCTATGAATACGTTATGGATGAGACCCATTGGGTATCTGTCATATTTGACCGCAGATTTACGGCTGAATGTATTGAAGCAACCGGCGATCCTTTGCTGCCGTACAAATCCGGCCTGATCAGCCTGACACCGGAAGGTATGGGGGGCCTCCTTTTCTATTTTCTCAAATATACACTTTCAACAACATGCATATACCGGACAATCTCCTCTCAATCCCTGAATTTTTCAAAAGTAATGTCCATGGAGATTGTGGCGGAAGGGAGAGGGTTCATTCATATTAAATATCATCCGATTAACCTGGAAACCCTGAACGATGAAGAACAAAAAGCCCTGCTAGGAAATCTGGATAACATCTATCAGAATACGGTTGGATACATTGCATCTGTCCCGACCATACACGATCAAAAGAGTGCGGAAGTAAAACACTACAGGGAATCCAATCCAAAAGGAGTTCCGGAATTGCATATGCAGGTGATGTATGGCGACAAAAAGCCAATTTACAGGACAGTCGGTTTATTGCTTGCCGTCAGTGCATTAATCGCAGGCTTCGGACAGGATTGGTCATATCGGCCAATTGAAATCATGTTGTCTGAATTCGTGATGAAATGTTTGATTTTGGGAGCGCTATCAATCATTGTTCTCTTCTGTTTTATTATAAACAATTTTCTCCGGCAAAGAAAAATACAGGAAGAAGCAGAAAAGACCATCAACAAAATGGATCTGCAGTATCGGGATATTCAAAAAGCAAAAGAGGCTTTGAAAGAGAAAGAAGAGCTTTTGCGGATCGCTCTTGAATCCAATCCGGATTCAATTGTTTTATATGACATGAAAGGAAATGTTTTATTTTTTAATCAGGCTTTTATGAATACCTTTGGCTGGACACTGGATGAACGCATCGGGAAAAAAATGGATGTTTTTGTTCCAGAGGAAAACTATGAAGAAACGAGGCAGATGATTTTGCAGTTACTGGCAGGGAAGAGCATTTCCGGGTTTGAAACATACCGCTTGACCAAGGATGGACGGAAGCTTCCTGTAATGATCAGTGGCTCGATTTTCAGAAACAGACAGGGGAATCTAGAAGGGAGCATCATCAATCTGAAAGATATCAGCGAGAATAAACAGCTTCAGTCTGAGTTGCAGCAAGCGCAAAAAATGGAAGCGATTGGTACACTTGCAGGCGGTATTGCGCACGATTTCAATAATATTCTTTCCCCGATTATCGGGTATACGGAAATGATGCTGGACAATGCACCGGAAGGAAGTGACCTGCGGGAAAGTCTCCATGAAGTTCTGGTGGCATCGCTTCGTGCCAGTGACCTTGTCAAACAGATACTTGCATTCAGCCGCCAGGAGGGAAAAGAGCTGAAACCTGTAAAAATACAAATCATTATCAAGGAACTCATAAAATTGATGAGAGCGTCCATTCCGACAACAATCGCAATCAAACAGCATATTGATAACAATTGCGGTATGGTGTTTGCCGATCCGACCAATATTCATCAAATCGCGATGAATCTCATGACAAATGCATACCATGCCATGGAAACAGATGGCGGGACCCTGACGATTGGACTATCCGAAGTAACTCTATCCGCAGAGGATTTGAATTCTTTTAATTTGAATCCTGGAACATTTGTTTGTTTTTCTGTTTCCGATACAGGTCATGGGATTGAAAAATATCTTCTTGATCGGATATTTGAACCTTACTTTACAACAAAAACAAACGGCAAAGGAACCGGCCTTGGTCTTTCTGTTGTACATGGGATTGTAAAAAGTTATAAAGGGGATATCCGAGTGTACAGTGAGCCTGGGAAAGGATCTGTGTTCACTGTTTATCTTCCGGTGATCCATATGGAACGGGAAGAAACAACGAACATGAATCATCTCTCTGTTCGAGGCGGGGACGAACATATCCTGCTGGTGGATGATGAGGAGCCGATTCTTAAAATGGAGAAACAGATGCTTGAGCGCCTTGGATACCAGGTGACATCGCGAACAAGCAGCATGGAAGCACTGGAGGCGTTTCGCTCCTCTTTGAATAAATTTGATCTGGTCATTACCGACATGACCATGCCTAACATGACCGGTGAGAAGCTTGCATGTGAGCTTAAAAAGATCAGGAAGGGGATTCCGGTTATTGTTTGCACCGGCTTCAGTGAAAAAATCTCCAGGGAAAGGGCGGAAGCTTTGGGTATTGATGGGTTTCTGATAAAACCTATTGCGAGAAATGATCTGGCTAAAACAATCAGAACAGTAATGGACATGAACAAGGAAGGATAAAACCGAAAATGGCACATATTCTTATCATAGACGATGAACAACCGATTCGTTTAATGCTTCGCAAAATGCTTGAGTCTGAAGGGTATATCGTAACAGAAGCATCTAACGGAGTAGAGGGGATAAAACGCTATCATGAAAATCCGGCAGATTTGATCATTACAGACCTTATCATGCCGGAAAAAGAAGGTACGGAAACAATCATAGAGTTGAAAAAAGAAAATCCGGCCGTAAAGATTATTGCCATGTCAGGCGGCGGTAAAAACAAACCGGACGGATATCTTTATACGGCAAAGCTCCTGGGTGCAACACAGACGTTTGAAAAACCCGTCCGGAAAAACGAGCTGTTGGATGCGATTCGAAAATTGATATAAAACAGTGATACCTTTTCCGGATCTTCTTTTTTTCTATTATTTCTCATCAGACTATCTGGCAAGTAGACCCTTCAGTAATCCTGTTGATTTTCATCAAAAACTGTGGAAATATCGACAAGGTTTTCAGGTTGCTATTTTCAGTTAGCGCCATTTCTTTTATTTACGATAAAAAAAATGGAAGGATTGGAATGATGAGTTGTGTTTTAAAAAGTTGCGGGAATTCAAATTGTCTAAGATTTGTATTTGTTTTACTTTTAACAGTTTTAATGACCGTCGGTTGTGGAGGGGGCGATGATGGTAGTGATAGCGAGAATGATACGTTAATAACGTATTATCGTGATTCCGATGAAGATCTCTATGGTGATCCTAATGTGTCGATTAATAAAGTTGTTTCCAAGAAGCTACCATCAGGTTATGTGCTTGATGGTACAGACTGTGATGATACGAATAAAGAGATCCATGCATGTTGTTCATCAAGTGCAAGATTTACAGATATGGAAAATGGCACTGTTCGGGATAATGATACCGGCCTTATATGGCTTAAGAAGGCGAACGCGTTTGATGAGATGAATTGGTCAGATGCCATGAATGCGGCGGCAGATCTGAGCAGTGGGGAAAAGGGATTATCGGACGATTCTGTAGATGGAGATTGGCGATTGCCCACCAAGGAAGAGTGGTTAGCGTTTATGTGTCAAGGTTTTGAAGATCCGGCATTGGTTAATACAAATGGGGATGGTCGGTGGTCGACGGATGGAGTTGAAGCATTTACAGGAGTGATATCCCATTACTACTGGTCGAGTAATGAGTTTTCTTCTGAAAAAGCATGGCACGCTTACATGGGAGACGGAAAAATATATGCCGGTTATAAGGAATACAGTAGATACTACAACGTATGGCCGGTTCGTAATGACAAATAAGAATGAAGGAAGCATAACATGGCAGATACCCAAAAAAAGAACCGGGAAAATCGTCAATCCCTGTCTGAAAGCGAATCCAAAAAAATCCTTTCCGTCTATGGTGTTCCGGTTATTGTTGAAAAGATAGCTAAAACAAAGGAAGAGGCAGTCCGTCTCTCGAAAGAAACCGGTTTTCCTGTTGTCGTAAAAGGGCTTGGGGCAAAACTCACCCATAAAACAGAGCGCGGGCTTGTCCATCTGAACCTTGAAAATGAAAAAGCGGTTACAGATGCGGCGGATGCCATTTCACAAGAAGCAGGCAATGATTTGGAAGGTTTCCTTGTTCAGCCTTTTTTAACGGGTAGACGTGAATTTGTGGCAGGTATGTTCAGAGACCAGATGTTCGGTCCGGTCATCATGTTCGGTCTGGGTGGTGTATTCACAGAAGCACTTTCAGATGTAACCTTCCGGCTGGCGCCACTTTCGGATATCGATATCAAAGAGATGATTGGTGAAATCCGTTCACAAAAACTTCTGGGCGATTTCAGGGGTGAAAAAAAGGTGAACATGCAGGCAATTGTCCGGACACTGAAAGGCCTCTCAGACCTCAGTCTGGCGGATGCGGATATTGCTGAAATAGATATCAACCCCCTTCTGGTTCAGCCCGATGGAAATATTATTGCAGTGGATGCCCTGATTGTTAAAGGAAAAACCAATGAACATATGCCTTTTCCGGAACCGGTAAGCCCAGAATCCATAAGGTTTTTCTTTTATCCCAAACCGATTGCCTTCATAGGAGCTACAACCACCATGGGTAAATGGGGGCATACACTTCCCACCAACACCGTAAGCGGTGACTACAAGGGTGAGATTTATCTGGTCAATCCCAAAGGGGGAACGATTATTAACAGAACTGCTTATAAATCCATAGCAGACATCCCCGGAAAAGTGGATCTTGTGGTGGTGACCATCCCTGCTGCCAAAGTCATGGAACTTATCCCCCAGCTACAGGCAAAAGGCATCAAGGACATGCTTCTTATTTCTTCGGGATTTGGTGAAACTGGAGAAGAAGGAAAAAAACTGGAGAAAGAGCTTGTTAAAAAGGCAAAAGAAGTTTATCAACTTTTGAAAACCCATTTTACGGTTCAGTATGACGAAGTTGGATCAATTGGACGAAGATATCGCAGAGGAGACGAAGTTGGTATTATTGTGTCGGTTACAGTGGATTTCCAAACCCTACAAGATAACACGGTGACTTGTCGTGATCGCGACAGTATGGTTCAAATAAGAGTTGAAATTAAAAATTTACCAGAGACACTTAAAAAATTGTTTAACGATGAAATAGAATTTAATAAAGCTGGCAAAC